>NZ_CP191377.1:1200000-1500000 GCF_050500285.1 Fructilactobacillus sp. Tb1
CAAAGTATTAGAACATTTTAAAGAAATTATTCAACCAGTAATGGAATTAGGTAAGCTACAAGCTAAACCTAATCCAGATGATGAAAGCGTTGTTTTCACGGGTGATTTTCAATGGTAAAAACGAAATTAGCAATCATGGCGTCAGGAACCGGTTCAAATTTCCTGGCCATTATGGAAAAAATTACCCAAGAAAATTGGCCAATTGAAATCACACGATTAGTTGTTGATCATGCGGATGCCAATGTCATTAACTATGCGAACCAATTTAATGTTCCAGTGCTAGTCGTTGATTACCACGACGGTAAAAAAGAAACTGAAGCTAAAATTATTCGGCAGTTACAAGCTGATAAAGTCTCCGGAATTGTTTTAGCCGGTTACATGCGCATTTTATCTGCTGAATTCATTAGTCATTATCCTAATCGAATTTTAAATATCCATCCGGCGTTGTTACCCAGTTTTCCTGGACGACATGGAATTCAAGATGCTTATGATTATGGCGTGAAAGTCACGGGGGTCACGATTCATTTCGTTGATGCCACTGTTGACGGCGGTCAGATTGTTGCTCAAAGTCCCGTTGACATTTATGACAATGAGACCGTTGAGCATTTAGAACCACGAATTCATGAAGTTGAACATCGTTTATATCCCACAACCATTCAAAATTTAGTTCAAAGAGGAGTATTCCAATGAAAAGAGCGTTAATTAGTGTTTCTGATAAAGATCAAGTTGTTGAATTTGCCCAAGGTTTAGTAAAACAAGACTACGAAATTGTCTCAACTGGTGGTACATACAAAGTTTTAAAAGCTGCCGGAGTTCCTGTGATTGAAATTGATGAAGTGACAGGCTTCCCCGAAATGCTTGATGGACGAGTAAAAACTTTACACCCCAATGTCCATGGTGGTTTGCTTGCTCGTCGTGATGACCCTAAACATATGGAACAATTAGCTTCCCAAAATATTACACCTATTGACTTAGTCGCCGTAAATCTTTATCCATTCAAAGATACAATTCAAAAAGAAGGGGTTACTGAACCCGAAGCTATCGAACAAATTGATATTGGTGGTCCTTCAATGCTTCGTTCAGCTGCGAAAAACTTCAAAGACGTTTTAGCTGTGGTGGAACCAAGTGATTACCAAGTTGTTTTAGATAAAATTGCGAACCATGAAGATGACTACGAATTCAGAAAATCATTAGCTGCCAAAGTTTTCCGGACGACCGCTGCTTATGATGCATTAATTGCCCAATTCTTTACTGGCGCAGAATTCACACCGAAGTTCACTGAAACTTACGAGGAATTCGACAAACTCCGTTATGGAGAAAACCCACAACAACGTGCCATGGCTTACAAGAATCCCATTGCTGAACCATACTCAGTTTTAAATGCTAATATTTTGCACGGAAAGCAACTTTCATACAACAACATTCGTGATATTGATGCTTCACTTCGAATCATTGCTGAATTTAAAGAACCAGCCGTTGTAACAGTTAAACACATGAATCCAGCTGGAATTGGACTGGGTGAAACGATCAATGAAGCCTGGAACAAAGCTTTCAAAGCCGATGATATTTCAATTTTTGGTGGAATTGTGGCATTAAATCGTAACGTTGATTTAAAGACTGCTGAACAACTCAGCAAGATTTTCTTGGAAATTATTATCGCCCCAAGTTTTGATGATGATGCTTTTGCTCAATTAGCCAAGAAGAAAAACATCAGATTGTTAACTCTTCCATTTACTAACAAAATCCCACAACATATTGAAACTGTTTCAATCCTTGGTGGAGCTGTCATGCAAGAACGCGACGTTGTCACAAACGACTTTGACCACGTGAAAGTTGTATCTGAAAAACAACCAACTGACGCGCAATTGAAAGCTATGGTCTTTGCCCAAAATGTGGTTAAACACGTTAAGTCAAACGCAATCGTAGTTGCCAAACATGACCAAACTTTAGGAGTTGGTGCTGGTCAACCAAACCGTATTGATTCCGTTAAAATTGCAATCAAGCATGCGAAAACTAAACCAGGTTATGATGAAGCTGTCTTAGCTTCAGATGCTTTCTTCCCAATGGATGATTCAGTTCAATATGCTGCTGATAACGGTATCAAAGCGGTCATCGAACCCGGTGGCTCAATTCGTGATCAAGATTCAATTGATAAAGCGAACGAATTAGGAGTCGTGCTCGTCTTTACTGGAACTCGTCACTTCAAACACTAGGAGAAAATGATGAAAAAAGTATTAGTCATCGGTTCGGGTGCTCGTGAACATGCGATTGCCAAAACGTTCTTACGCAGTCCTCAAGTTGAGCAAGTGATTGTTGCTCCGGGTAATGCCGGAATGATTGAAGCTGGAATTGAAACGGTGGATATTAAACCAACTGATTTTGCTAAATTAATTGAATTCGTGAAAAATAATCAAATTGATTTAACTTTTGTCGGTAATGAAGTTCCGTTAGTTGCGGGAATCGTTGATGCTTTTGATGCTGAAAATTTGAAAATTTTTGGACCATCTAAAGCGGCGGCCCAACTAGAGGGTTCTAAAGCTTTCATGAAAAAGTTGTTGTTAGATAACGATATTCCCACTGCTCAAGCCATGACGGTGACTAATTTAGCGGATGCAGAAAATGCCGCTAACCAAATTGGTTATCCCGTGGTGATTAAGACTGATGAATTGGCTGCTGGTAAAGGGGTTTCGATTCATCAAACTGAAACAGAAACGATGGCATTCTTGACGGATGTTTTTACGAAAAAACCAGATTGTAAATTAGTCATTGAAGAATACTTAGACGGATTTGAGTTTTCTTTCTTCTCTTTAATTGGTAAGAATCAAGTCGTTCACGCACCATTGGCTCATGATTATAAACGCCGTTTTGATGGTGATAAAGGTCCAAATACTGGCGGAATGGGATCATATAGTCCCGTTCGTAGTATTTCACAAAAAGTCGTGCAAGAAACAATTGATAAGTTAGTTGCACCAACTTTGGCAGCCATGCAAAAAAATAACACGCCTTATCAAGGAGTGTTATATACCGGAGTAATTTTGACTAAAAATGGTCCGAAAGTCATTGAATACAACGTCCGGTTTGGTGATCCCGAAACCCAAGTAGTCTTACCGCAATTGGAATCGGATTTTTATACTTTAATTGATAGTTTAATTACTGGAAAACAGGTGCAACCAGTTTGGCAAACGAAAGACGTTTACGTTGGAGTAGTGCTAGCTGATCCGGAATATCCAAAACGGCAAAGTGGCAACTTTGCGATTCCACATTTCACTGGTGAAGTTGATTTTGCCAGTGTCGACAAAAATGCAACTGATTTAGTTAGTGATGGGGGAAGAATTTTGACTTTGATTAATCACGGAAAAAACATGCAAGCTGCGCGGCAGAAAGTTTATGCAGAACTTGCAGCAATTAACTCAGTTTTAGCATATCGCAAAGATATCGCTGAAAATTAGCACGAAAGGAGGTGAAAAATAACATGAAAACAGATATTGAAATTGCCCAAGCTGCCGAAAAGTGGCCGATTGAAAAGATTGCAGAAAAAGCTGGCTTGCAACCAGAAGAAGTAATTCCTTATGGTCGTGATAAAGCCAAAGTTGATTTAAATTCGAAGCTACACAGTGATGAAGATGGAAAATTAATTTTAGTTACCTCAATTAATCCGACTCGTGCCGGTGAAGGTAAGTCAACAGTCGCAGTTGGATTGGCGGATGCTTTAAATTTAGAAGGTCATAAAACTATTTTGGCTCTTCGAGAACCATCTTTAGGACCTGTCATGGGGATGAAAGGTGGGGCTGCCGGTGGTGGTTACTCTCAAGTAGTTCCGATGGAAGATATTAATCTGCATTTAACCGGAGATTTCCACGCCTTGACGATTGCCCAAAACACATTAGTCGCCTTAGTAGATAATAGTATTTATCAAGGTAACCCATTGAATTTGGATCCGCGTCAGTTGTTATTGAAACGGACGATTGATGTGAATGACCGTGAATTGCGAAATGTTGTGATGGGGTTAGGTGGTCGTTTCAGTGGTGTCCCTCGTGAAAGTGGGTTCGACATTACTGCAGCCTCTGAATTGATGGCGATTTTGACGCTTTCGACTGATTTGGAAGATTTACAAAACCGAATTAATAGGATTGTGGTAGGTTACACTTATGACAAACAACCAGTCACAGTTGCACAGCTCAAAGTTGGTGGTGCAATTACCGCTTTATTAAAAGATGCGATTCATCCCAATTTAGTTCAAACCATTGGACATACGCCAGCATTAATTCACGGTGGTCCGTTTGCCAACATCGCTCAAGGAACTAACTCGATTCAAGCAACTGAAACAGCACTTAAACTTGGTGATTTTGCCGTTACTGAAGCTGGATTTGGGGCTGATCTTGGAGGCGAAAAATTTCTTGATGTGAAAACTCCATTATTGAGCAAACATCCAGATGCGATTGTGATTGTGGCAACGGTACGTGCCTTGAAGATGCACGGTGGCGTTGATCGTAATGATCTTGAAAAAGAAAATCTCTCTGCTTTAAGAGAAGGGCTCAGCAATTTAGGCCAACACATTAAGAGTATGAAACGTTATGGGATTCCCGTCGTTGTGACTGTTAATGAATTTACTTCTGATACTGAAAAAGAAGTTCAATTAGTTGATGACTATGTTCGAGATTTAGGGGTCACTGCTGTTCCAGCCAATGTCTGGGCCAAGGGTGGCGAAGGTGCACGAGAATTAGCTAAGGAAGTTGTGAAAGCCACTGCTGAACCGGCTGAATTCAAACCGCTTTACAATCCTGACGACTCTGCAATTGAGAAATTAAACAAAATTGTAACTACCATTTACGGTGGAAAAGGCGTGGTGCTTTCTGACAAAGCCAAGAAACAACTCGCTAGTTACGAAAAATTAGGCTGGGATAAACTTCCCGTGATTGTGGCAAAGACGCAATATTCATTGTCAGATGATCCTAAGAAACTTGCAGCTCCAAAAGACTTTGAAATTCATGTTCGTGAGTTTGTGCCTAAACTCGGAGCCGGTTTCTTAGTCGCCTTAACTGGCAAAATTTTAACGATGCCTGGATTACCAAAACATCCAGCAGCTGAAAATATCAAAATTGATAAAGACGGAAAAATTTCCGGATTATTTTAAAAACTACTACTACTTTTAATCCAACTTATAGGAGGCGGAAAAATGTTACAACCAGAATTAAAAGCAAGAATGGAACAAGCAATCAAAGATTTAAAAGCAGGTAAATTAATCATCGTGGCCGATGATGTCGATCGCGAGGGTGAAGGTGATTTAATCGGGGTGGCTGAATTTGTCACTCCAGAAGCCGTAAACACCATGGTTACCAAAGCAAAAGGATTGCTTTGTGCTCCAGTTGGACCAGAAGTAGCAGCACGTCTTGGAATTGAACCCATGACCAAAGATATTGATGCATTCGGAACTCCATTTTCAGTGGGATTAGATGCTAAAACAACCTCAACTGGTGTATCAGCCTTTGATCGTGCCAAAACTATTAAAGCCTTAGCTGATAAAAACTCAACTTATGATAGTTTCTATCATCCTGGCCATATTTTTCCGCTTTTAGCTAAGGCTGGTGGGGTTCTAACTCGTAATGGGCATTCTGAAGCTGGAGTTGATTTAGCTAAATTAGCCGGTGCTGAACCAGTTGCCTATATCATTGAAATTTTAAAAGATGATGGCACAATGGCACGTACTGCTGATTTAGAAAAATTTGCTGCACAAGAAGATTTAACTTTAATCAGTATTGCTGAATTACAAGAATATTTACGTAACGAAAAATAACTAAAACTACTTTTTGGGAGAAATCACATGATTGATAGATATTCACGCAAACCAATGCAACAAATCTGGAGTAAACAAAATCAATACCAAACTTGGTTAGATGTTGAAATTGCCATCGACGAAGCTTGGCATCAAAAAGGCTTAATTTCTGACGCTGAAATGGATGCATTACACAAAAATGCTAAATTTGATGCTGATGAAATCGACAAAATTGAAGAAGTTACTCATCATGATGTAGTTGCTTTTACTCGTGATGTGTCTAATTATTTAGGACCAGAAAAACGTTGGGTTCATTATGGAATGACTAGTACTGATTTAGTTGATACTGCTCAAGCAATTCGTTTGAAACAAGCCAACCAAATCATTAAAGCCGATCTTGATGAATTAACTGAAACTATCAAAGCAAAAGCCTTAAAATACAAGAAAACGGTGATGATGGGTCGGACTCATGGGGTCCAAGCTGAACCAACAACTTTTGGTTTGAAATTAGCTCGTTGGTATTCAGAAATGAAACGAAATCAAAAACGCTTTGCTGAAGCAGCAGCTGAAGTAGAAGCCGGTAAAATTTCTGGAGCAGTTGGAACGTTTGCTAACATTGATCCTGAGATTGAAAAATATGTCTGTGATAAATTTGGTCTTCGAGCTCAAGAAGTTGCTAGTCAAGTTTTGCCCCGTGATTTACATGCGGAATATATTGCTACGATTGCATTAATTGGGACTAGTATCGAAAACTTTGCGACAGAAGTTCGTGGTTTGCAACGCTCCGAAATTCATGAAGTTGAAGAACACTTTGCTGCTGGGCAAAAGGGTTCATCAGCTATGCCGCATAAACGGAATCCAATTGGTTCTGAAAATGTAACTGGGTTAGCTCGGACGTTACGCGGCTTAGTGACTACAGCTTATGAAGATGTTTCTTTATGGCATGAACGTGATATCTCTCATTCTTCTGCTGAACGAATTATTTTACCAGAAGCAACTACTTTACTTGATTACATGTTGTATCGCTTTAACGGTATTTTAGCTAACTTAGACGTCTTTCCTGACCGCATGAAAGCTAACATGAATATCACTTATGGATTAATTTACAGTCAACGAGTAATGTTGAAATTAATCAATACTGGAATGAGTCGTGAAGCAGCATATGATTTAGTACAACCATTGACGGCTAAAGCTTGGGATAAACAAATGCTATTCAAACCATTAGTTGAAACTAACGCTGATATTAAGAAGCATCTTAGCCAAGCTGAAATCGATGATGCATTTGATTATCACTATCATTTACGTCATGTTGATGATATTTTTCATCGAGTAGGTTTAGATTAAAACTTAAAATAACATTCACTTTTTAGTGGATGTTATTTTTTTACACAAAAATTACAATTCTCTTGGTTTTATTTACTTTAGATTTACTTAAGTTTTTTAGAATAAACCTGTAAATAAAATATTTTTGGGAGAAAATTATGGTTAAAAATAAGTTTTTAGGAAACGGATTTTATTTAAGCATCATAGCTTTTGTATTATTGATGTCAATTGCCAGCGTTTCTGATTTGAAAATTAGTAATCTGGTGATTAATTACAACAGTTGGTTTGCAATCCTTTTTCAAGTGATTGGGGAATTACCATTATATTTAATTTTTGTAATTGCTGGTGAGTTTGCGATGGGATATGCCTTACGCATTAAAAAACATGATCAATGTTTTTCGTTAGCATTATTTGTTGCTGGATTCAGTTTGTCGCTTTGGCAACTAAAACTCTGTATCAATGAAATTTATGTATATATCGATTCAGCTAGTAATAATCTTAATCACGGATTGCCAGTTGGACTAGCAAGTACGATTAACGATACTTCTGCTCATAGTAGTGGAATTGCCACGTTGTTAATTTGCCTGGTTATCTGGGGTGTCATTACTTTAGTTATGCAAAGTTTAATTGAAAAGATGAGTGAACAAAAAGTGAAGAAACTCTTGCTTATTTCCGTCTTTGCTTCAGCGACCGCCTGGTTTGCTTTAGAGGCTAATTTAGCTTTAAAAGATACTTGGGGAAGGTATCGACCATATGAAATCGGTAAATCAGCAGAGCATTTCACGAATTGGTTTCAAATTAATGGAAAAACTGGGCATAAATCATTTCCGTCTGGACATACTATGGCAGCTACTTTAGCAATAGTTGGCTCTTGGTTCGTAGCTGATAAATATCGTAAAGCGACTTTCTATTGTGGTTTAGGCTGGGCGATTTTAGTTGGTTTTAGTCGTTTAATTATTGGAGCGCATTTTATGTCGGATATTACTTTTTCATTTTTCTTGACCTTACTAATTATTTTTACAATGAACAGAATTTTAAAAATCTATTTAAAATAATGGATACAAAAAGGACTTGCCAAGTGGCAAGTCCTTTAATTTTGTTTATTTATCTTTACGTTTGTCTTCCCATGAACCAATCTTGTAGTCATCGTCAGACATAGCTTCAACATTACCCAGACGGTAACCATTACCAACTTCGGAGAAGAAGTCATGGTTAACAGTTGAAGTTGAAATACCGTTCATAACCACGGGATTTACATCTTCAGCAGTATCAGGGAACATTGGATCTTGACCTAAGTTCATTAAAGCTTTGTTAGCATTATAACGAATAAAGGTAAGAACTGTATCAGTTAAACCAACTTTATCATATAAGAGGTGAGTGTACTTAACTTCATTTTCGTATAAGTCGTAAAGGAAGTTGTACATCCAGTCTTTAATTTCTGCTTGTTCGTTAGCACTTAATTGGTTAAATTGAATTTGGAATTTGTAACCAATGTAAGTTCCGTGAACTGATTCATCACGAATGATTAATTTGATGATTTCAGCCACGTTAGTTAACTTGTTATGACCTAAGTACCAGAGGGGCGTAAAGAATCCAGAGTAGAATAGGAAAGTTTCAAGGAATACACTTGAAATCTTTTTTTTCAATGGATGACCATCATCGTGGTAAAGGTTATAAATTCTCTTAGTCTTGTTTTGAAGGAATTCTTCAGTATCACTCCAGTCAAAAATTTCAGCAATTTCTTTAGGGGTGTTAAGCGTAGAGAAGATAGTTGAATAACTCTTAGCGTGAACAGATTCCATAAATTGAATATTGTTCAATACCGCAATTTCATGTTGGGTAGTAGCATCATTTCTAAGTGAGGCCATTCCATCTTGAGATTGAAGGGTATCAAGTAGAGTTAAACCACCAAAGACATGACCAACAAGCCATTTATGGTCATCGTCTAATTCACGCCAATCTTTTAAATCGTTAGAAACGGGAACCCGGGTATCAAGCCAGAATTGTTCTGTAAGCTTGTGCCAAGTTGCTTTATCAACAGAATCGTCAACTTGGTTCCAGTTAATAGCATGGTAATCGCCTTTAAGCTTACCAGTTAAAACTTCGTTCATATTCATGAATATAATCCTCCTAGATTACACAACTTTGACATTCGTTAGCACCAACAGTGTCATTATTATCAGTGAAAGTTCTAACGTAGTAAATTGATTTAATACCTTTATGATGGGCGTAATTTCTAAGGATTGTCAAATCACGAGTTGACATCTTAGGATCACGACCATTTTTCCATTCGTACATACCTTCTGGGATAGTAGAACGCATAAATAAAGTCATACTTAAACTTTGATCAACGTGCTTTTGGGCTTCAGCGAAGATATCAATTTCTTTACGCATATCAATGTCATAAGCTGATTCGTAGTAAGGAAGTGTTTCGTTTGAAAGGTATGGAACTGGGTAGAAAATAGTTCCAATCTTAGATTCTTGACGTTCTTCAATCCGACTAACGATAGGGGCGATACTTGCGGTAGCATCACCAATATAAGCAGTAGAACCATTAGGAGCAACTGCCATTCTGTTTTGGTGGTATAAACCGTAAGTCATCACTGATTTTTTAAGCTCTTCCCAATCTTTTTCAGTTGGAACAAACATCCCTTTGAAAAGTTCTTTACCTTTTTCTGATTGAGGACCCCAATCTTTAGAAGTGTACTTATCAAAGTAAGAACCATCAGCATATTTACTGTTTTCGAAATTATGGAATGATTCACCACGTTCTTTAGCAATCTTGTTAGAAGCTACGAGAGTCCAGTAGTTTAATAACATGAAATAGACACCAGTAAATTCAACTGATTCTTTAGAACCGTAGTACATGTGATTTAAAGCAAGGTATGAGTGAAGACCCATGGCACCAAGACCAATTGAATGACTTAAATCATTACCACGACGAATTGAAGGAACAACGTCGATTTTACTTTCGTCAGTAACATAAGTTAAAGCACGAACCATTGAATCAACTGATTTACCAAAGTCATCAGAGTTCATCAAGTTAACTACGTTAGTAGAACCAAGGTTACATGAAACATCTTTACCTAATTGTTCATATTGTTGTAAGTCGTTGATGATTGATGGGGTTTGAATTTGCATGATTTCTGAACATAAGTTACTCATTACAATTTTACCGTCAATTGGGTTTTCACGATTGGCAGTATCAATGTTCATGATGTAAGGATAACCTGATTCTTGTTGTAACTTACCAATTTCAGTTTCTAAATCACGAGCTTTAAGTTTCTTTTTACGGATGTTCTTGTTAGCAACTAAGTTGTCGTATTCTTTAGTGATATCCACGTATGAGAATGGAACACCGTATTCTTTTTCTACGTCATATGGGCTAAATAGGTACATTTCTTTGTCTTCTTTAGCTAATTCGTAGAATTTATCAGGAACGGTAACACCTAATGAAAGGGTGTTAACACGGATTTTTTCATCGGCATTTTCTTTCTTAACTGAAAGGAAGTCGATGATATCTGGATGGAAGACACTAAGGTAAACCACACCAGCACCTTGACGTTGACCTAATTGGTTTGAGTAAGTAAAACTATCTTCTAATAACTTCATAACTGGCATAACACCACTAGCAGCACCTTGAATGTGCTTAATTGGGTCTCCAGCGGCACGAAGATTAGAAAGGTTAATACCTACACCACCACCGATTTTAGATAGTTGAAGGGCAGAATTAATGGTTCTACCAATACTGTCCATATCATCAGTAGTTTGAATTAGGAAACATGAGATTAATTCACCACGACGTTTTTTACCAGCGTTCAAGAAAGTTGGAGTAGCTGGTTGGAAACGTTGATGAATTAATTCATCAGCAAGATCCATAGCGAGTTTTTGATCACCGTCAGCTAAAAATAAAGCATTCATAGCTACACGATCAATGTAACCTTCAAGATATTGAGTTCCATCATTAGTTTTTAATGCGTATTGGGCAAAAAACTTGTAGGCAGCCATGAATGATTTAAATTGGAAGTGTTGATCTTCGAGATATTGGTACAATTTTTCAATGAATGAAAAAGGATATTTTTCCAAAAAGGTAGATTCTATGTAATTATTTTTGGTTAAATAATCTAATCGGTCTTTTAAGGAATCGAATTTAATTGTATTAGGAATAACATTTTCTTTGAAGAAGGCATCAAGGGCTTCTTTATCTTTTTCAAGTCTGATTTTGCCATCTTTTGATGGGATGTTAATTTCGTTATTTAATCTGAAATAACTTACATCTTTTTGGTCTTTTAGTGACATATTCCTAGGGCTCCTTGTTGTGTGTATAATAGGTATATAGGCTTAGGCTAATTCGGCAGCTAATGCGTTTAAACGATCAGGTCTAAAACCAGTAAATGATTCTGCGCCTTCTACTTCAACAACTGGAACTGCTTGGAAACCGAGATCCTTTAAGTAAGTAACAAATTCTGGATTTTCAGAAGTGTTCTTTTCTACGAAGTCGATATTGTGTTCCTCAAGGAAACGCTTTGTCATTTTACATTGGATACAATTGTTTTTTGTGAATACTGTAATTGGATTCATATTTCTTCATCTCCTGTTTTTACGATACATTAAATTCTACTACTATTAATTAATCTTTCAAATAAAATAACACCATATATGGGGTGTATATTTGAGAAACACGCTATATATAGTGTGTGAAACTAAAAATATTTTTTTAAGGACGCGATATTATGAACAACTTTTATTACACTGAAAATCCTGATGTGCAACATGATGAAAAAAATTGGGAATATTCATTACTCGGGAACACGCTTCGTTTTGTTTCAGACAACGGAGTGTTTTCAAAAAATACAGTCGATTATGGATCACGCGTTTTGATTAACGCGGTTGACCTAGCAAACGTTCCAGCTGGAAATGTTTTAGATCTTGGTTGTGGTTATGGACCAATTGGTTTGTTCCTCGCCAAAAATAACCCAGAACGTAATTTTACCATGGTTGACGTAAATAATTTAGCACTTTCTTTAGCAAAACGAAATGCAAGCCAAAATAATATTAAAAACGTTGATATTTTTGCATCTAACGTTTATGAAAATATTGATGGTAAGTTTGCCGCTATCATCACTAATCCACCCGTTAGAGCTGGAAAACAAGTCGTAGACGACATGATTAGTGGTGCTTACGATCATTTAATCAAAGATGGAACTTTAACGGTTGTTTTACAAAAGAAGCAAGGGGCACCATCAGCTAAAAAATTAATGAAAGTTACTTTTGGAAATGTAAAAATTGTCACTCGTGATAAAGGTTATTACATTTTGCTAAGTAAAAAAGTTGATTAACATGAATGAAATAGATCAAAAATTTATGCAAGTCGCTTTACGGGAAGCCAACTTTGCTGCTCAAATTGGGGAAGTTCCAATTGGAGCTTGTATTGTGAAGGATGGTAAAGTAATTGCGACCGCCCATAACTTACGGGAACATACTGAAATGGCAACTCAACATGCAGAAGTAATTGCAATTGAAGCTGCTAACGCTGAACTAGGTAGCTGGAGATTAAACGACTGTACGTTATACGTCACAATCGAGCCATGTTTAATGTGTGCCGGAGCAATTTTAAATTCCCGCATTGAACGGGTAGTATACGGTGCTATGAATAAAAAAGGTGGCGTCGTTGGAAGTCTCTATGATGTTTTAACTGATGATCGCCAAAATCATCAAGTTGAAGTTGTATCTGGAATTGAAGCGCAAAAAGCAGCTCTTATAATGAAGAAATTTTTCAAAAGTAAGCGAAAACGGCACAAAAAGATGATGAAATCACTGGACAACTAGTGAATATTAAGATAATATAGTATTTGCCGCAAGGCATGAAGCAAAGATGGAATTACGAACCGTGTCAGGTCCGGAAGGAAGCAGCACTAAGTTTTCTCTGTCTTGTGCTTCTTTTTTTATGCAAATAAACTCTCAGTCATCCGACTGGGAGATTTTTTTTACAGTAATTCATTTGGTATTTAAATAATTTTCAAGCTATAATAGATATAGTCTAAAAATGAAAAGAAAGGGAGTTCTTCATGAGTTATCAAGCTTTATATCGGGTTTGGAGACCACAAAGATTCGATGAAATTGTAGGTCAACAAGTCATTACACAAACATTGAAAAATGCATTGGTAACTGACCAGATTAGCCATGCGTACCTATTTAACGGTCCTCGTGGTACTGGGAAGACTTCAACTGCAAAAATTTTAGCAAAAGCAGTTAACTGTGTAAATTTAAAAGATGGGGAACCCTGTAATGAATGTGCTACATGTGTGGCCATTAATAACGGTTCTCTCAATGATGTAATTGAAATTGATGCGGCTTCTAACAATGGAGTTGAAGAAATTCGGAATATTCGTGATAAAGCGAAATATGCTCCAACTGAAGCAAAATACAAAGTTTATATCATTGATGAAGTTCATATGTTGTCAACGGGAGCTTTTAATGCCTTATTGAAGACGTTGGAAGAACCCCCAGCACATGTGATTTTTATTCTAGCAACAACAGAACCACATAAAATTCCCGCTACCATTATTTCTCGGGTCCAACGTTTTGATTTTAAACGAATCAAAGCAAGTGATATCTTAGAACAAATGAAAAAAATCTTGAATTCAAAAGATATCAAATATGATGAACGAGCTTTGAAAGTGATTGCCAAGAGTGCTGAAGGTGGAATGCGTGATGCCTTAAGTATCTTGGATCAAGTGCTTTCCTACAGTGATGATGAAGTGACATATGAAAGTGCCTTACAAGTTACCGGTAGTGTAGCACGTGATGATTTACAAAATTACATGAAAGACGTCATTAACGGCAATGTTAGTGATGGACTAAAAGTTGTTCAAGATATTTTAGATAGCGGAAAAGATGCAAGTCAATTCATTGAAGATTTGATTAATTATTGCCAAAATATTTTGTTGTATAAACAAGATCCTACCATGGTTAATGCTAGTGAACTTGGTTTACTAGGTGATGATTTCAAAGAAGTCGCTGATAGTGTTACACCAGAGAAAGTCTATCGTTATGTCGAAATTATGAATGATGTGCAACAACAACTACGCTCAACTTACCATCCAGATGTTTATCTGGATATTTTAACGGTTCGGTTAGCTAATCTTGATAAAAATCAAACGACACAACCAGTTGCAGCTCCAGCACAACAGGCAACGCCAAGTGTGCAATCAACTGTCGATCATCAAGTAGTATCACAGTTGCAAGCTCAAATTGATACGCTAACCAAGCAATTAGAACAAGTTAAACATGCTACGCCAGTTGCGGCTACACCAAAACAAGCACCACGAGAAGCAGCAGTTAAAGATGAGAAAGCAACAGTTGATTTTGACCGTGTCTTTAAAGTGCTTGGTGCAGCTACTCGAGCTAATTTGACTGAGTATCAAAACCAATGGGATGACGTGATGAATTTATTGTCGGTCACTCAGCGGGCAATTATGCATGTTTCAAGACCAGTTGCTGCTAGTCCGGATGGAATTGTGGTAGCATTTGATTATCCGTTCCTGTATCAAAAAGCAGGAACAGATACTGATTTGATGGATGCGTTACAGAATGCAATGGACCGTGTCTTTGGTAAGGTTCCTGATATTATGTTTGTGCCAAAAGAGGAATGGCCAAGTATTCGAAAAGAATATTTAGCTAATAATCCTGTTAGTAAACATCCTAAACATAAAACTGATGCTCCAACTCATCCAGCTGAAGAACCAGAAAAAAATGAAACAGTGGAAAAAGCCCAAGAGTTATTTGGGAATGATATAGTAAAAATTGAAGATAATTAAAGGAGAAATATTATGGCTATGAATGGTATGAACATGGGTAAAATTATGAAACAAGCCCAAGAAATGCAAAAGAAAATGGCAGCCCAACAAAATGAAATCGAAAACACTGATTTTACTGGAGTTTCACCAGAAGAATTAGTTACTGTAACTTTCGGTGGAAACCGTCGCATGAAAGACATGCAAATTAAGGCAGAAGCTATTGATCCAGATGATCCAGATATGCTATCAGACTTAGTATTAAGCGCTGTAAATGATGCTTTAGCTAAAATTGATAACACTACTCAAAGTAAAATGGGTCAATTTACACAAGGAATGAACATTCCTGGATTCTAAAGAGGAAATTTAAATGCAATATCCAGAACCAGTTGCTAAGCTAATTGATAGTTACATGCACTTGCCTGGAATTGGGAAAAAAACCGCTACCAGATTAGCTTTTTATACCATTGATATGAATAAAGATGATGTTTTGAACTTTGCCCAGGCTTTAACCGACACCAAAGAAAAACTCAAACTTTGTTCCATTTGTGGCAATATCACCGAGGAAGATCCTTGTGATATTTGTGCTGATCCTAATCGTGATCAAACTAAAATTCTTGTTGTAGAACAACCCAAAGACGTTGCTACAATGGAAAAAATGAAAGATTACAACGGTCTATATCATGTCTTACATGGTGTACTTTCACCAATGGAAGGTAAAGGACCAGATGATATTAATATCAGTTCGTTAATTCATCGTTTGCAAAAAAATGAAGCTATCAAAGAAGTTATTGTTGCAACTAATGCCACTCCAGAAGGGGATGCAACGGCCATGTATTTGGCCCGTTTGTTGAAACCAGCTGGAATTAAAGTAACTCGACTCGCCCGTGGATTATCAGTCGGAAGTGATATTGAATATGCGGATGAAATGACATTATTCAAGGCAGTTGAAGGTCGAACTGAAATGTGAGGAATTCAGATGTTTGGATTTAAGAAGAAAGATTTTAAAAAAATTTACGATGAAGAATTATTAAATTCAATCAACCTTTTAAAGCGTGATTGGGATCAAGCACAACAAACCCAAATGGCGATTGCTGATGTTGATGACCAAATTATCGCTCAGACTGAATTAGCGAAACAGAAATATGAGTTTATGTATCGCCAAGCTCGCAAACGTGATATTAAAAATGACCATATCCAATCAAATGTTTATGATCATTAAATGAAAAATAACATCTCTAAAATTATTTTAGGGATGTTATTTTTTTGCTTTACATTGACGTTACGTCATAGTTTATATTAAATGTGTGGAGGAAAAGAAGATGAAAAAATATACAGTAGCTCAACTGGCAAAAATATCTGGAGTAAGTCCTAGAACGATTAGGTATTATGACAAAGTTAATCTACTTAAACCGAGTGAAATTGAAGAAAATGGGTATCGAAAGTACGATAAAGCACAATTAGATAAATTACAACAAATCTTATATTTTAAAAACTTTGGTTTTAAGTTAGAAAAAATAAAAGCAATTATCAATTCATCTGATTATGATGTGGTTAATTCACTGAAAATACAACAACAGATGGTTGAAAGAGAGATCATTGAACAGCAGAAGCTATTAAAAAATTTAAAAAAAGCCGTTAAGTATTACAAAGGAGAAATTAATATGACTGATGATGAAAAATTTACAGTTTTAAAAAACAATAAAATTAAAGAAAATGAAATTAATTATGGTGAAGAACTTAGAAAAAATTATCGTGAGACAGAAATTCAGGGTTCAATTAATACATTTAATAATTTAACTAAAGAACAATATGAAGGGGTTAACAAAATGGAAAAAGAAATGATTACTAACTTAGATGAAATTAACGAAAGCAATCTTAGTTTAGATAGTAATCTTGCCAAAAGGGTATTCAAACAACATCAAAAATGGTTGATGACATTTAATCAAAACTATAATTCTCAATATCATTTAGCAATGGCTGAGCTATATAGTAATGATAATAGATTTAAAGAGCATTATAATGAGCAAGCTAAAACTAATGTTGCGGATACCTTAATAAAAATTATTAACAAGTATGCTAAATAATTTAGATAGTATCGCTTTAATTAGTCATAGTTATCGTGTACAATGTACGAATAACAAATTGTTAAGTTATCTTACAATGAGGAGAAGAACATGGCTTATTTGCAACTAAAAGATATTAAAAAATCATATCACGTTGATAACCAAGATTTCCAAGTGTTACGTGGAATTAACCTGAGCTTTGAACGTGGTGAATTCGTTTCAATTTTAGGTGAATCTGGTGGTGGAAAAACCACTTTGATGAATATTATTGCTGGATTAGATAGTGATTATTCTGGTGATGTTTTACTAGAAGGTAAATCATTAAAACACGATACTGCTAAACAACTCGACGAATATCGACGTAATACCATTGGATTTATTTTTCAAAGTTTCAATTTGATTAGTCATTTAACGGTTCGCGAAAACGTCCTAGTTTCCCTTGAAATGACTAATTTATCTCACAAAGAACAAGTTGCACGTGCTGACATGTTACTTGATAAAGTTGGATTAGGTGATCATAAAAATAAATATCCTAACCAATTATCTGGTGGACAGAAACAACGGGTTTCAATTGCTCGGACATTAGCATCTGATCCAGATATCATCATTGCCGATGAACCAACTGGTGCATTAGATGCTCAAAATACCACTGAAATTTTGGAATTAATGAACGATATTGCCAAAGATGGTAAATTAGTATTGGCTGTTACTCATTCACAAATTGTAGCCGATTATGGGACTCGAATTGTCCATCTTGCTAACGGTTTGATTGATAGTGATAGAGAATTGAAACCTGCTTTCCCAGTTAAAGATGAACCACGTCCATTTAAATCAAAAGTGGCTAGTGCAAAGTCAATTGCTGTGATGGCTTGGCATCATTTTACTTATAACTTAAAACGTAATTTATTAATTATGTTTGGTGCTTCAATCGGGATTTTTAGTGTGATTATCATGCTTGGGTTAGGAAATGGAGTCAAGGGTTACATTAACCATGAAATTTACTCCCAAATTAATCCGAACACTGTGCAAGTTACCCAAAAAGTTTCAGACGATGATGATGGTAATAATATTAATATGACGAATAAAAACGTTGATCAATTAAAGAAAATTGATCATGTTAGTCAAGTTGCTAAAGGTTACTACGCTATGGGTGGCGGTCAATTGAAGGATGGTAACAAGACAGATAAACTTTCATTCTTGCAAACCTTCAATAACACGATTAAGAAAAATACTATTAAACGTGGAACTGCTCCTGGTAAAAATGAAGTTTTAATTAGTAAAGACGACGCTAAGAAGTTCAACAAAAACGATCCTTATGCTGTGAAAGGTAAGACCATTACACTTTATGTGAATGTTGCTGGTAAAGATGGTCAACCACAAGTCTTACAACAACAAGTCAAAGTTAGTGGAATTACTAACTCACAAGGTGCAACTGTTTCATACGACACTATGAAAGATATGTTTAACAATGCTGGGGTAGACTTCAAGCCTAACTTTGTGGCTGTTGATATTGCCGGTGGTGTTAATAACGTTGAACCAGTCCAAAACAAGATTAAAGAATTTAAGAATAGTAAGGGTAAAGCAATTTACCAAATTACTGGTGCGGGAAGCATTGTTTCTACACTTAATACTTATGTAACGCTTGCAGTATCTGTTTTAACTGCGATTGCTGCTATTTCATTGTTAGTATCAGCAATTATGATTATCGTGGTCCTTTACATCAGTGTTTCAGAAAGAACCAAAGAAATTGGAATTTTACGAGCCCTTGGGTTTACCAAACATAATATCCGTGATCTCTTTATTTTTGAATCATTCTTCATTGGACTATTCTCGTCACTATTTGCAGCTGTGATTGCCTTCTTGTTGGAAGCTGGAATTAACCACGTTTCTGAATCAGGAATTCACTACGCTTTAATGCAAATTTCTGCTGGTAATGCGATCTTCGGAATTGTCATTTCTGTTGTGATTTGTTTACTTGCTGCCTTAGCTCCAGCTCGTAAAGCTGCTAAAGTAGATCCAGTTGTTAGTTTGAGTGCTGAATAATAATTTATAAAAAAGACTAATTTGATTAGTCTTTTTTGTTTGGCTGAAAATAGACATTGAATTTAATTTACAGTACACTTATATGTAGAAAACGATGGGAATGGTGACACATGAACGGAAAGTTAATTACCTTTGAAGGTAGCGAAGGAGCCGGTAAAACGACTGCTTTAAATGAAATTATTAAGCGAATTAAACCACAACTAGGTGATCGATTAGTTACAACTCGTGAACCGGGCGGAAATGTAATTTCAGAAGAAATTCGTAATATTATTATGGACAGTAAAAATAATAATATGGACGCCCGAACTGAAGCGTTATTATTTGCAGCAGCTCGCCGACAACACTTAGTAGACAAGGTTATTCCAGCCTTAGAAGCTGGAAAACTAGTCCTTTGTGATCGCTACGTTGAAAGTTCAGTTGCTTATCAAGGTGCTGCCCGGGGAATTGGGGAACAAGCAATTTGGGACTTAAACCAATTTGCTACTGATGGCTTAAAACCAGATTTAACAGTTTACTTTGATGTTCCCATTGAAGTTGGGTTAGACCGAATTATGCAACATCGGACCAACGAAATTAATCGTTTAGATAAACAACAACATGACTTTTATGTCAAAGTTCATGATGCTTATGAAGAAATTGCTGCTGATCATCCAGATCAAGTAGTCAAAATTGACGCTACTCAATCAGTAGATGAAGTAGTAGCTGATGTTTTAAATCTCATTAAATCGCGTGTCCCAGAATATTTTAACTAGGAGAAAATCATGAAATTAGTACTTGCTATTATTCAAGAAAAAGATGCTTCAACTTTGCAAGCAGCCTTAAACGAACAAAAAATTACATCAACTCAACTACCAACTAAAGGTGGCTTTTTGAAAGCTAAAAATACTACTTTTATGATTGGAATTGATGAAGAACGGGTTCAAGAAGTGCTTGATATCATTAAAGAATCTTGCCAAGCTCGGGAACAATACGTTACACCACCAATTAATCTTGCCGGAAGTATCAGTGACACCTCTTATCCAGTTGAAGTTCAAGTGGGTGGAGCAACTGTCATGGTTCTTCCCATGGATAGCTTTTTCCGTTTCTAATGATGGAAGAAACGAAAGCAACTAAGTTAATTAAACGTGCTGAAACTACGCAACCTAAGCTCACAGGTCATTTCATGAAAGTGGTCCATGATCAAGATTTAAGTCATGCTTACTTATTTTCTGGTGCTGCTGGATTAGGTAAACTAGCCTTGGCTAAAGTCATTGCAATGCGATTATTTTGTAAAAATATTCAATCAAATGGAATGCCATGTGGAGTTTGTAACGAATGTGTCCGGATTGCTAAAAATGAACATCCTGATGTAATGTTAGTGGAACCAGATGGACGAAGCATTAAAGTTGATCAAATTCGAACTTTAAAGCAAGAATTTTCTAAGAGTGCCGTTGAAGGTAACCGAAAGATTTTCATTATCAATGGGGCAGATTTAATGACTACAGGGGCAGCTAATAGTTTGTTAAAGTTTATTGAAGAACCAGTTGGCAATGTGAACTCCTTTTTGTTAACGGATGATTATCACAAGATTTTGCCAACTATTCAATCCAGAACCCAATTAGTCGAATTCCCCAAAATTGATCCTGTCATGTTGGTTAAATATGCTGAAGGTAAGCAATTAACTAAAACAGCGATTAACTTAGTTTTACAATTAACAAGTGATACAGCGACAATTGACCGTTTATCCGAAGATAATTGGTTGGTTTCCATGAAACAACAAATTGAAGCATGGTTCAGTATGTTAGAAAAAGGTGATTATCAGGCTTTTCCATTAGTCCAAACTAATTTATTACCATTGGTACGGGATCGTGAAGATCAAAAAGTTACAATTGAGATGATGTGTCTTATTTTTCGCGATGTTTTCAATGTGAAGTTTAAAGCTACGCCTGCCAACGAGTTAGCATTTGGAAATGTTTATGATTTGATTAAACAGATGGCAAATCAATTGTCAGATAAGCAATTGCTAAGTATCATTGATGACATACTAAATAACGCCAAAAAACAACAGATTAACATTAGTTTCCAAAATATTTTGGAAGTTATTACGTTAGACTGCTTGAATCAAATTAAGGGGTAGCCAGCTTGGATATTAATGAAATGAATGATGGGATGGATAAGTTATCCGCTCAATTTAAACAAATGGTTACTAAAATTGGGGATCTTCGGGAACAAATTAATGCTGTTTTAGAAGAAAACTCTGAATTAAAGATTGAAAATGAACATTTACGTGATTTATTAGAAAATTCTCAGAACAGTAATGAAGGTGTTCAAGAATTATCAAAATCAAAGAAACTGCTTGAAAAGTTATATAATCAAGGTTTTCACGTTTGCAATGAATCATATGGAAAACGGCGCCTACAACATGAAAGCTGTATTTTTTGTACCCAAATTATTTATGGAGAAAGGTAAGTAAAATGACTTTACAAACACAAATGAGCTTTGAAAAACGTGATAGTGGTACGTTATATCTTATCCCAACTCCTATTGGTAACTTAGATGATATGACTTTTAGAGCGGTTAAGTTACTTAAGGAAGTCGATTTAATTGCAGCAGAAGATACCCGGAATACCCAAAAATTATTAAACCATTTTGATGTAAAAACGAAACAAATTAGTTTTCATGAACACAATACTGAATCACGGATTCCAGAATTAATCCAAAAAATGAAAGATGGCATGAATATTGGTCAAGTTAGTGATGCCGGCATGCCTTCGATTAGTGACCCTGGTCATGAATTGGTTGAACGAGCTATTGAGGCTGACATTCAAGTTGTCAGTATTCCTGGACCTAGTGCTGGAATGACTGCCTTAATTGCCTCAGGACTAAGTCCACAACCATTTTTATTCTACGGTTTCTTGAATCGGAAACCCAAAGAACAAGTTGCGGAATTAGAAGCCTTGTCGCAAGAAAAACCAACTTTGATTTTCTATGAAGCCCCACATCGGTTGAAAAAAACCTTAACTAATATCCAAAAAGTATTAGGAAATCGGAAAGCAACACTTGGTCGTGAATTAACTAAACGTTACGAAGAATACATTCGTGGTAACCTTGATGATTTAGTGCAATGGTCACAAGATACTCAAATTCGTGGTGAATTTGTGATTATGGTGGCTGGTAATCCAGAAGGACAATTAGCCGATACCTCTGCAGAAGATGCTATTTTAGCAATGAGCATTGAAAATCAAGTCCAACACTTTATTGATGCTGGTGAAAAAACGAATGCGGCCATTAAAAAGGTAGCTAAATTAAATGATTTAGTGCGCCAAGATGTTTATAATCAATTTCATAATATTTAATAAGGGAGACTACGATGGCAGGTAAGATTTTTACAGAAAACTATAAAATTTCGAACTTCGAAACTAATATTCATGGAACCATCACTTTACAATATATTTTGGATGTCATTATCAAAGCATCTGAAGATCAGTCTGATATTTTGAATCGGAGTACCGAAAAAGTCCAAGAAGACGGAGTAACATGGGTGGTTATTCAATATGATGTTGATATCAAACGTCTTCCAGTTGCAGGAGAAGACGTTAAACTGCAAACCCAAGGTGTCAGTTATACGAAGAGTTTTGCGGACCGGCGTTTTTGGATTCGTGATATGAATGATAATATATTAGTAGAAGTGAAAAGTTTATGGGTTATGATGAATCTTACAACTCGTAAAATGGTTCGGATTCCTGATGAAGCCGTTGAACCTTATGGAAGTGAAAAAGTTAAACGCCTCGAACGTCTTCATAAATTACATAATTATGATGCTGAAAGTGCTGAAACTATGAAGTTACCAGTTACTTTTAACGATATTGATTTTAACGGTCATGTTAGCAATACGCATTACATAAATTGGATGACGGATGTTTTGTCATTTGATTTTCAAAGTAACAACGTCCCAACTGGTTTTAGTATCAAGTTTGAAGACGAAGTCCGTTATGGTGATGATGTAACTAGTGGAGCTAATCTAATTGATGATGGTAAAACTTCTGTGCATCAAATTATGGTTGATGGAAAAGCCCGTTCAACGGCGGAAATTACCTGGAAAAAATTAACTAAGAGAGTGAAATAATGAAAGTATTAGCAATTGATACCTCTAATCGTCCGATTTCCATTGCGGTCTTAGATGGTGAAAGAGTTTTAGCAACTACAACTATGACAACGCAACGCAAGCACGCTGCGTATGCAATGCAAATTGTAGAAAAATTAATGAAATTAGCAAAATTACAACCGAGTGATTTAGATCGAGTAGTAGTAGCTGATGGTCCTGGATCGTATACCGGTCTTCGAGTGGCAGTAACCATCGGTAAAGTCCTTGCTGATACTTTAAATATTGAATTAGTAGCAACATCTAGTTTGCTAACTTTAGCCTTGAATGTGCAAAAAGAAGGTCAATTAGTAATGCCGTTGTTTGATGCTCGGAACGATATTCTATTTACGGGACTTTATCGCACATCAGCAAAAGGACCAGAAGTTGTGATTCCTGATCAACATGTAGCTTTTGAAGATTTTGTAGCTCAAGTTAAGGAATATGATGAATCAATTATCTTTTTAGGTGAAGATGTGGAAAAATACGCTGAAAGATTACAAACAATTTTTGGTGATCATTTCAAGACGATGGTCGGAATTGATAATCTTCCACAAGCTGCTAAATTAGGAATTTATGGTGAACAACAAACTCCAATGAAAGACATTGATAGTTTTGTTCCTAAGTATCTTCGTTTAACTCAAGCTGAAGCCGATTGGCAGAAATTACATCCAGGAGAAGGTCACGAATCTTATGTTGAACAAGTGTAAGCAGTTTTATTTAAAATATAAACAAGGTCGCAAAGAAGAAAAAATTAAAGAAGCGCTTCAGTTCCAAAACCGAGTAGTAACAATTGGGGACGTAAAATATTTTTTAGGTAAAGGAATGATGACCGATGTTCCTGACATTTTAAAACTAGATCAAAGTGCCTATGGAATTAACATGAAATGGAGTAAAGCCCGTTTCTTAGCTGAATTAAAAAACAGTCAAAATTCATTCTATTTAATTTTACGTAAAAATGATGAACTAGTTGGATTTGTTTGTATTGCGCTTTGTCGGAATGAAAAATGCGCACATATTGAGAATGTCGCAATTAAACCAGGTTTACAAGGACATGGTCTCGGGTATTTCTTAGTTACAACTGTAATTCAACGCGCCCGTTTAATGGGACTTGAACATATTGATGTCACTTGTCGAGTTAACAACATTAAGACTCAAGATTTATTTAAAGATTTAGGGTTTGTACAAGTTGAAATCAAACCTAAGTATTATCCAGATGGTACAGATGCTGTCTGTTTACGATTACATTTTGATAAAACCAATTACATTGGTTCAAGAAATTTTGGAAGATAAAAAGTGGTGAAATAAATAAAAATGGATAAAAAAGATAGTTTAATTTTGTCATTTGAAACTAGTTGTGATGAAACTAGTGTCGCTGTGATTAAAAATGGAACTGAAATTCTAACTAATATTGTAGCGACCCAAATTAAGAGTCACCAACGATTTGGTGGAGTAGTTCCAGAAGTGGCTAGTCGCCATCACATTGAACAAATTACAATCTGTATTAATAAAGCCCTTGAATCAGCTCACGTTACTTATGATGATTTAACTGGGGTTGCAATTACTTATGGACCAGGTTTAGTTGGTTCATTATTAGTAGGAATTACAGCTGCTAAAGTGGTTGCTTGGGCACATAATTTACCATTGATCCCTGTAAATCATATTGCTGGGCATATCTACGCTACTAATTTTGAACATCCAATCGAATTTCCAGCTTTAGCGTTGGTTGTTTCCGGTGGTCATACTGAATTAGTTTGGATGCCAGTTGAAGGGGAATTCAAGATTATTGGTGAAACCCGCGATGATGCTGCTGGTGAAACTTACGACAAAATTGGTCGAGTAATGGGAATTAACTACCCAGCTGGTCCAACTGTTGATAAGTTAGCTCACGAAGGAAAAGATACTTTTGATTTTCCACGTGCTATGATGAAAGATGATAATTTTGACTTCAGTTTTAGTGGATTGAAAAGTGCTTTTATTAACACTGTGCATCATGCTGATCAAATTGGCGAAACGTTAGATCATGCTGATTTAGCTACTAGTTTCCAACATGCTGTAACGGATGTGTTAGTTGCAAAAGCTATGCGTGCATTAGACAAATATCCTGCTAAAGAATTTATCTTAGCTGGTGGGGTGGCCGCTAATAAGGGTCTTCGAGAAAAACTCGATACTGAATTAGCTAAACGTGATATTGATTTTGTGAAAGCCCCATTAAAGCTTTGTGGTGATAATGCTGCAATGATTGGTGCTGCCGCAGAGATGTTGCAACGTCATGGTGCTAAAGGCGATATGTCGTTGAATGCTGACCCAGGTCTTGAATTTGAATGGGAAGAAGACGAAGAACAATAAAATAAAGCAGTTTGGTGTTGTTGACATCGGACTGCTTTTTACATAAAGGATAGTAAGATGAAAAAATTCAAAAGAACTTCAATTACCACATTAATTTTATGTATTATTCCGCTACTAATGGGGATTTATTACTATCATGAGCTATCAAACGTATTGGCAACTCATTTTAATTTTCAAGGAACAGCTAATGGATTTATGACAAAGGGTAATGCTGTCATTACGATGCCAATTGTTTGTTTCTGGATTGATTTGATGATCATTATTTTTACTAATCATGTGATTAAGAAAAATAATTTAGAAAGCATTAAATTCGGTAGTTTATTGTACATCGTCCCATTGATAAGTATTGTAGTAACAGCTTCAATTATTTTTTACAATTTAGGCTATCCAGTAAATAACAACATCATGGCAGTTTTAATTATTGGCATCATGTTTATTATATTAGGTAACTTTATTCCAACTGTTTCATATCAGTTTGAAAAGAAAATGCATCCGTTTTATCGGGGATCTGAAGCTGATTGGAATCAATTACGGCGAGTAACTGGTAAATGGTTCTTTTTTGGTGGCATTCTAATGTTATTAGCAATTATGATTTCTGCAAATCTATCATTAATCATCATGGTTGTGATTTTAGTAGCAGTGGTGTTTGTTGCCATTAAAAGTAGTTTGAAAAAATAAGCAAATAAATAACGCATCTCTGAAAATTCAGAAATGCGTTATTTTAATATTCTTCCAATTTTAGGCTAGCGTCTTCCCAAGCTGATTCAGTTTCAGCTTGTTTTTGATTAATATCATCAAGTTGAGATTGTAAATCATTACTCTTATCAATATCATTATAATTTTCGGGGAGAGTCATCGCATGCTCAATTTCGGTCTTTTGTGAATCGATGTCAGTCATTTTAGTTTCAAGATCTGCAATTAAACGGGTTAATTTTCGCTTTTCCCGTTGTGCGGCTTTTTTATCTTGATAACTTTGTTTAGTATCAGAAATGGGTTCAGTTTTGGTAACTACATTAGGATTTTCCTCAGCCTCATGTGCAGCAATTTCAGCTTCTTCAATCTTTTTAGCCGCATAGTAATCATAATTACCCATGTAAATTTTAGATCCATCAGCACTAAGTTCCATAATGTCAGTAGCTAAACGATTAATGAAGTAACGATCATGAGAAATAAAGAGAATTGTTCCAGCAAAATTTAACAATGCTTTTTCTAACACATCAATACTATCGATATCTAAATGGTTAGTTGGTTCGTCAAGAACTAAAAAGTTATCTTTTTGCATTGATAACTTGGTTAAAAGAAGTCGTGCTCGTTCACCACCAGATAGGTTAGCAACACTTTTTTCAACACTTTCACCACCAAAGAGAAAACTACCTAAGATAGATCTGATTTCACCTTCTGGAGTGGTTGGATAATCATCCCATAATTCGTGTAAAACATCTTTTTCAGGATGAAGGGTGGCCTGTTGTTGATCGTAGTAACCAACACTGACACCAGTTCCAAACTGAATGGTACCTTGAATTTTAGGTAGTTGACCTAACACAGTTTTCAAAAAGGTTGATTTACCAATTCCGTTTGGTCCAAAAATGGCCATTCGTTGATGTCGCTTTAAATGGAGATTAATCGGATAACTTAATTGCACATCATCGTAGCCAATCCCTAAATTATCAACATCCAGGACGACATTTCCACTTTTACGTTCAGGAGTAAAGCGAAAATGAGCAGTTCCATGAGTTGATTTGGGTTTATCCATTACCTTCATTTTATCTAATTGCTTTTGCCGTGATTGAGCTCGTTTAGTAGTCGACGCACGCACAATATTTTTAGCGACGAATTCTTCTTCTTTTTTTATCTTTCTTTGTTGCTTTTCGTAATTTTTTTGTGCAATTTCTTGACGGTGAACTTTTTCATTCACATAGTTCGTGTAATTTCCTTTGTAGTAGTTCATTACACCGTTATCAAGATTATAGATTTCGTTAACGACCTTATCCATAAAATAACGATCATGTGAAATAACTAAGAGAGCACCATTATAAGCTTGTATATAGTTTTCTAACCAAGCAGTAGTAGCCATATCAATATGGTTAGTAGGTTCATCTAGCGCCAATAAATCTGGTTTTTCTAGCAATAGTTTTGCTAAGGCTAGGCGGGTTTGTTGACCACCAGACAATTCACTAATGTTACGTTCATAATCAGCTTCACGGAAACCAAAACCAGATAACACAGTTCTGATTTCAGCACGATAACCATATCCGTTTTTTAATGTGAAATCAGCTTGTAATTGATCATAGGTTTTTGAGACCTCAGCTAGTTTTTCTGGATTTTGATTCACATTGGGATCACTAATTTGTGCTTCGAGTTCGTGAAGTTGTGCCTCTTCTTTAATAATGGCAGAAAAAGCTAGACGCATTTCCGCGATAATAGTACGGTCAGAATGTAATCCGGTATTTTGGGGTAGGTAACCAATCGTTAAATTTTTCTTTTTGTTAATTGACCCTTCACTTGGGGATTCTTCACCCACAAGCATCTTCAAAAGGGTTGATTTACCAGCACCATTTTGTCCTACTAATCCAATTTTGCTACCAGCATTGATAGTCAAACTAAGATCAGAGAAGATGGGTTCACCGTTAAATCTTTTAGTTAGATTATTAGCTTGTAAAATAATCACGAAATCGCCTTCTTTCTATGCTAATTTTACCATATTTAGGCAATTTGCTTGTGAAATGATAATGTTAAAATTTCACAAACTTTCGATATGTGGTAAAATTAATAGTGTAAGAGACAGTTTTATTTTAAGGAGCAATGCATAATGGCAGAAACTAAGATTCCACGCGCAACCGCAAAACGGTTACCACTTTATTATCGTTATTTAAACATCCTTCATGACGGTGGTAAAGATCGCGTGTCATCAAATGAATTAGCAGAAGCAATCCATGTTGATTCAGCTACAATTAGACGTGATTTTTCATACTTCGGTGCGTTAGGTAAACGTGGTTACGGTTATGATGTTGATGATTTAATTGAATTTTTCAAGAATATTCTTCATCAAGATCGGTTAACGAACGTTGCTTTAATCGGGGTAGGTAATTTAGGACACGCCTTATTGAACTTTAATTTCCATCAAGACAGTAACATTCGTATCTCAGCTGCTTTTGATACTAATCCTAAGAATATCAATACTATTCAAGGTGGAGTTCCGATCTACCCAATGGATCAAATGGTAACTCAATTAAAAGAACAACAAATTAGTGTTGTAATTTTGACAGTTCCAGTAAAAGTAGCCCAAGAAGTTGCGAACCAAGTTGCTAAGGCCGGAGTTAACGGTATTTTGAACTTTACTTCAATCCGTTTGAACGTGCCAGAAGGTATTCGAGTACACAACGTTGATTTAACGAACGAACTACAAACTTTAATTTACTTTATCGATCACTACGATAAAAAGAGTGACGAAGCAGAATAAAGGTAAAAAAGAGCGGAGGTAATTTATTTTGCGAGACACATTTAAGAAATATTTTATCGTGGCTCTTTTTTTATTGACTTTTTTAGGTGGATTAGTGGGATTACAAACAGTACATGCTGATGGAATCCACGAATCCGCCTGGGTAAAAGATAATGCCCAAGTCTTGAATCAGAGCACGATTAATCAAGTTAATCAGATTAATACAACTAAATTGAAACAGGTTAAAGGGCATCCGCAGTTGGCAGTGATTACCATTGCTGGTCTACCCAAGGGCGAAGCTAGCATTGAAGACTATGCTCATGACCAAATGAAGAAATTGAGAATCGGACGACAAGGCTGGAATAACGGGATGTTATTGGTTATTAATACCAAAGATCACGTAAATCGCCTTGAGGTTGGAACTGGTTTAGAAGCAGCTTTACCGGATGGAGCAAAAGCTAACTTAGTTACTAGCCAGATTCAACAGGCATTTAAGCAACAAGACTACAATACTGGGGTTAGCGAGTTAACTGATAATATTGCAAATTACTTGCAAGCACATCAAGATAATATTTTGACGCCAAGTGGTGTGAAAGATTCACAAAGTAATCCTACTCCTGGGGTTAATTCACATAGTGTAGTTGCTGATATGCAACGAAATCAAGCAAACGTTGCTTTTATAATCTTTTTGCTGGTAGTTTGTGGCATGATTGGTTTCTTAATGTACAAGTTTGTGATTCCTAAGTTACGTAATCGTGACCAAGTAACATTAGCAAAACAACGTTTCGCCCAAAACGGAATCAACGATCCCCAATTATTGAATCAGTTAGATCAATTTGTAACGGATGAATTACGTCATCAACATAGCTTCAATGTGCATAAACTAAGCAATCCAGAATGGTGGTATTTACTAAATGCACTTAATTTAAAGCAACCAATTAGTTTAGAACAAGACGTTAAACTTGAAATCAAAAAGGGTAATCCACTTTACCAAACGCATTTGATTACTTCACAAGCGTTAGCAAATTATCAAACTCAACTAAAACAACGGCAACAAGCAAATTTACAAGTGGTTAGTAATGCCGCTCATAATTATGCGTTACAACATCATTTCCCTGGGAATATAGACCAATTTACCCATGATGCAACGCGTCAAATTGCAATGTTAACTTGGTTCGGTTTACCTAGTAATGATGCTGAATTTCAAAGCAGGTTAGCAAATGCTTTAGAACTAATTTCAGCAGATGCGACATTACATTACCAGATTGATAATGACGCTGATTTACGTGCTAAAATGAGACAAGCTGGAATTCACAATCCTGATCAATACATTAACGATTTATCTGATGAACAAAAGAAACGGTTCGTCACCAATGGATTAGTTAATACAGCCATCTTATTTGCGGCAATCGGATTGATACACAATAACCACAACTGGCATGACGATAACTTTCCGCCAATGGGTGGCGGATTCGGCGGTGATTCTGGCTTTGATGCTTCTGATTTTGGAAGTGGCTTTGGTGGATCCGGCGATGATGACGGTGGCGGATTTAATTTTTAATTAGAATAATAAAGGAAAAGAATATGACTAAAAATACAAAAATAACTTTAAGCATCGTTGGTGTGATCGCGTTTCTAGTAATTGCGATTGGCGGATGGTACATCATGGCTCAAAATAGTTTACGTGTGTCACAACAAAATGTTGATCAACAATGGAGTAACGTTGAAGTGCAATTGCAACGTCGTGCTGATTTAACTCCACAGTTAGTTGGAGCCGTTAAAGGTAACATGAAGAACGAACAAAAGATTTTTGGTAATATTGCGGATGCGAGAAAGCAATATGATAGTGCAAACACGCCAACTGATAAGGTGAAGGCTTCTGATAACTTGAACAAACAAACTCAAGTTTTGATTAATGCTGTTCACGAAAACTATCCTCAATTAGCAAGTTCAGCTAATGTAACTAGTTTGATGACGCAAATCGAAGGATCAGAAAATCGGATTAGCCAAACTCGTCGTGATTACAACGACTCAGTAACTGCATACAATCGGAAAGTTGTTTCATTCCCAAGTAGTATCGTAGCTAGCAATGCTGGAATGAAGACCAAACCATTCTTCCAAGCTGCTCCAACTGCAAGTGAAGCACCTAAGGTTGACTTAGGAAACTAAATAATAACGAAAGACTGTTGCGTTTTAAACGTGACAGTCTTTTTTGTTACCCAAAATGTAACCACTAAAGTACATATTTTGACCTCATACCTGAAAATTAAGCACAAAAATTAAATATTTCGGTAAATTAGACTCATAACAGGAGGAGATAATTATGAGTTTTTTAAGTGCAAAATCATTAACTAAAGTTTATAAAAATAAAGTAGCAGTTAATCATATTGATTTAACTATCAACCAGGGGGAATTTGTGACCATTTTAGGACCAAATGGAGCTGGAAAATCAACGACGATTGAAATGTTAACGGGATTATTAAAACCTACCTCAGGAACAATTCAGTTAGAAGGAATTATTCCTGCCAAAAAAGCGTATCGCGATAAAATTGGAATTGTGTTTCAAAATAGTGTCTTAGACCGAGAACTATCTGTTCAGGATAATTTAATGTTACGTGCAAACATGTATCAAAATAAAAAAGATGTCTTTGAAATTGCTAAAACCATCGGAATTGAAAAATTCATGAAGCAAAAATATGGAACTTTATCAGGTGGTCAAAGAAGACGAGTAGATATTGCCAGAGCATTATTGCATCGTCCAGAAGTATTATTTCTTGATGAACCCACTACTGGATTAGATGTTCAAACCAGAACGACAATCTGGAAGGTTATTGAACAACTTCGTAAAGAATGGAACGTAACCATTGTTTTAACTACGCAATATTTAGAAGAAGCAGAAACCTCAGACAAAATTTATATTGTTGATAGTGGAAAAGTGTTAATTGAAGATAGCGTGCAGAACATTCGCAAGCATTATGCCAAAAATACTTTAGTTCTTCATAAAGAAGCTGGGCAGCAAGCTGTAATTAATAATATTGATAAAAATGAAGCCATTAAACTTTTAAATGAAAACGAATCAATCATCGATAATTTCGAATATCATCAAAGTACAATGGATGATATCTTTATGGAATTAACCGGAAAGGATATTAGATAATGCTAAGTTTAATTAAAAGAAATTTGAAATTATATTTTAACAGCTGGAGTAATGTTTTACTTTCGTTAGTAGGGGCATTAATTTCGTTCGTACTCTACATTATTTTTTTGAAACACAATATTCTCCAGAGTTGGCAAGATGTTCCAGATACCAAACTTTTACTAGATCCATGGTTAATTGGTGGAACTTTAACGGTCACAGCAGTGACAACTACGTTAAATTCCATAGGTCAAATGATTACTGACCGGGATAATGGAACCATTCGTGACTTTGCCATTACGCCGGTTTCGTTTTTAAATATTCAATTAGCATATTTAATTAGTTCTTTTATCATTGGCGTTTGTATGCAAATCGTAATTTATTTTGTATTAGATATTTATTTCAAAGTGACGGATGGTTTGCACTTTAGTTTAGCTACCTTTTGGAAAATCTTACCGATTATGCTTGTAAGTAGCTTGGTTTGGACGATTATTAATGCTTTTATTATGACTTTTATCAAAAATAATAAAAGCGTTGGGACGGTTAATTCAATTGTAGGAACTGCAGCTGGATTTTTTGCGGGAGTATATATTCCAATCGGATTAGTGCCTAAGTTTGCTCAAACTTTAATGAAATTAACTCCTGCACCATATGATGCTGCTTTGTATCGTGATGTGTTGATGAAACAACAATTACATGATTCTTTTAAACGAGTTTCTGATGCTAGTTTTAAAAAATTAATGGGCGTAAATGTTGATTGGAACGGGATTATGACCTTTAATCATGAAATGTTAATTATGTTTTTGTTTGCGGGTATTGTATTATTATTCTTAATATTGAAATCAAATAAAATGAGAAAAATAGCTTTAAGAAGAGGTTAGTCTTTGAAATTTAAATTTATCCAAGATGATAGTTTGCCAAGTGGTCAAATTGAAGTCGACGTAAAAAGTAATGAATTAAATAGGAATGTAATTGATTTTTTATCTAAATTAGAGAAGTTAAATGACAAAGATGAATTAATTCCCGTTAAAATTGAAGATAAAATTCAATTAGTTAATCAAACTGAGATAGTTGCGGTAGAAGTTAACGGAAATATTTTAACTTATCACCTAATTAATGAAGAATTGGAAACTAAAGGTAATTTAAAAAATATTATTGAAAGTTTAAATGATAATTTTGTGCAAATTTCTAAATATGCGGTCATTAACATCCAACAACTTTCATCGTTAGAAGCATCATTTTCCGGTAATATGACGGCGTTTATGCAAAATAAGCTAAAAATTACGATTAGTCGACGTTATTTGGGTAAATTAAAAGAAAAGGTAGGTCTCTAATGAAACGGATTAGTGAAAGTATAAAACACGGAATTACTGGAATGTTAATCGGATCATTTTGTTATTTAATGGTATTAATGTTTCAAAATAATTCATTTGATGTAAATAAATTTAGTATTATTACGATTTTAATTGCTTCATTTTTAACGGGAATCACGTCGCAAATGATTGGTAATGAAAAAATATGTACAGGGATAACTTATTTAATTCATTTGGGCAGTACGTTAATAATTTTCTTTGTTACTTTTTATTTAAATGGTTGGATTACTAATTTAAGATCATTAACTTTTATGATTATTAATTTCATTGTGATTTATATTTTTGTATGGATTGGCTTGATTATTTGGAATAGGCTGAATGCTAGCGAGATAAACAAACAATTGAAGAAAATGAAGCATGAATAGATATAAAGAAAGACTGTCACGTTTTGGGTGACAGTCTTTTTAATTGAATAAATATTGTGAAATTCGTTATATTTATTATTAAATTACGTAATTATTATAAAAGGAAATAATAATATGAAAAAAATGAGATGTGCATGGGCCGAAAAAGGAAACGATGAATTATTAAAGCAATATCATGATAATGTCTGGGGTAAACCAAGTCATGATAATCAAGAATTATTTGAATTACTTTCATTAGAATTAATGCAATCAGGATTGAGTTGGACAACTGTTTTACATAAACAAGTTGCTTTTGAAAAAGCTTTTTATAATTTTGATTATCATTTAGTTGCCAAAATGGATGATGGTGATGTTGAAAGATTGTTACTAGATGCATCAATTATTAGGAATAGAATGAAAATTAATGCCATTATTAAAAATGCCAAAGCAATTGTGAAGTTAGAAAATGACGGCATAACGTTTAATAATTTGGTATGGTCATTTGTTGATAATAAACCCATTAATCATCGGATCATTAAGCAAGAAGAACGGCCTAAAACTACGGAAACGGCAACTAATTTAAGTAAAAGACTAAAAAAATTAGGCTTTTCTTTTGTTGGTCCGGTTGTTGCATATTCATTTATGCAAGCTAGTGGGATGGTAAATGACCATGAAGAGAAGTGTTTTGTGACAAATGATAATTAATTATTATTTTCCCACTGGTTTAGTTCCTGTAACAAAGGAATTAAGCTTAAACCCTTGGATGTCAACTGATATTCTGAAACAAATGGGGCTTTTGTACCATATTTATTTTTTGAAATATATTTTTTCTCAATTAAATTATTTAAAGAATTAATTAGCATTTTATTTGAGATGCCAGTTAACTTTCTTTTTAGTTGATTAAATCCAATCTTTTCATTATTAAATAATATCCAAAGAATATTTATTTTCCATTTTCCAGATATTGTATTGATAACTTCAGTAATGCCACAGTCCCACTTTGTAGATGATTGATCCATATTATTCTCCTAGTTACTAAAAAGTACCTACTTTTAAAAATTTAATATTAATTATAATATTTTTAATATAAAAGATGGAGGTAATATAATGGATTTTGAAAAAATTATCAAGACTAGAAAATCAATTCGAAGTTTTAAAAATGAGGGTATTTCAGATAAAACACTTTTGAAAATTATTGAAATGGCTAAATATTCGGCATCGTGGGTTAATAGTAAACATATCTATACTTATGTTGTTACTGGGGAAAAATTAAAAGAATTGAAAAAGATGCATTATAAAAATGCAATGAAACATGCAGAATATAATAGTGATATTAAATATGCCCATTTAAATGATTTTCCCAATAATGAACAACATAATATGAAAAAATGGTTAGACGAGAGAAATAATTTCTTATCTAAATTTGAAAATAATGATTGGAACGAAAAAAGTAATCATCTTTTTAATGCACCAGTAGTTGTTTATTTAGCAGTTGAAAAGCCTAGAAATGATTGGATGATGTATGATTTAGGCGCATATGGTGATAGTATCATGCTAGCTGCCAAAAATTTAGGAATCGATAGTATTACAGCATATACTTTTGCAACATTTGCTCCTGAATTACATAAAATTTTGGACATTCCTAAGAATCAAGAAATAGTTGTTGGAATCGGATTAGGCTATAGAGATAATGATGTAATTAACGATTTTATTGCTTCAAATGATGGATTTGATAAGTTAGTTAAAATAATTAAATAGTTTTTATAAAGACAGATAACCATTATTTAGTGATTACCTGTCTTTATAATCTCTAATAATAATCTTTTTAAGCAATTTTTTTGTTATTTTACTCATGATGTATTATATTAATAGTTGTAGTTAGCACTTGAACTTTGTGAGTGCTAAAAATATATAATTTTTGGAGGTTTTTATCGTGTTACAACCAATTGGAGATCGTGTAATTATTGAGGTTAAAGCTCAAGAAGAAAAGAATATTGGTGGCATTGTTTTAGCGGACAACGCAAAACAAAAACCAACAGAAGGTAAGATTGTTGCAGTTGGTGCCGGTCGTATTTTAGATAATGGTGAAAAAGTTACTCCTGTCGTAAAAGAAGGAGATACTGTTATGTTTGATAAATATGCCGGAACTAAGATTGAATATGAAGGAAACTCATATTTAGTTATGCACGAAAATGACTTACTCGCAATTATTAAATAAAACTAAGATTATTAAAATAAGAGGTAATTATAATGGCTAAAGAGATTAAATTTTCTGATGACGCCCGTAGCGAAATGCTTAAAGGTGTTGATAAATTAGCAGATACAGTAAAAACTACCATGGGTCCTAAGGGACGTAACGTTGTTTTGGAAGAAACTGCTGGTAACCCAACTATTACTAATGATGGTGTAACAATTGCCCGTGCAATTTCATTACCAGATCATTTCCAAAATATGGGTGCTAAATTAGTTGCTGAAGTTGCTTCAAAGACTAATGACGTTGCCGGTGATGGTACCACAACTGCCACAGTCTTGACTCAAGCAATTGTTAAAGAAGGTATGAAGAACGTCACTGCCGGTGCCAACCCAGTTGGTGTTCGTCGTGGAATTGAAAAAGCTACTGATGCAGCTGTTGCTAGCCTTCACAAGATGAGCCACGAAGTTAAAACTAAAGACGACATTGCCCAAATCGCATCAATTTCATCAGCAAGTAAAAAAGTTGGTGATTTGATTGCAGATGCCATGGAAAAAGTTGGTAATGACGGTGTTATTACCATTGAAGATTCTAAGGGTGTTGAAACTAGCTTAGATGTTGTTGAAGGTATGCAATTTGATCGTGGCTACATGTCACAATACATGGTAACTGATCAAGACAAGATGGAAGCTGATTTAGACAATCCTTACATCTTAGTTACTGACAAGAAGATTAACAACATGCAAGAAATCATGCCATTGCTTCAAGCAGTTGTGCAACAAGGTCGTTCATTGTTAATGATTGCTGATGATATTGGTGGTGAAGTTCTTCCTACTCTTGTATTGAACAAGATGAGAGGGACATTCAACGTTGTAACTGTTAAAGCTCCAGGTTTTGGTGACCGTCGTAAAGCTCAATTACAAGATATCGCTGTTTTAACTGGTGCAACAGTTATTACTGATGATCTTGGACTTGATTTGAAGGATGTTACCCTTGAACAATTAGGTCAAGCTAACTCAGTTACAGTTACTAAAGACAGTACAACAATTGTTGAAGGTAAAGGTGACAAAGAAGCGATTGCTCAACGTGTCAGTGAAATTAAGAACCAATTAGCTGAAACTACATCACACTTTGATCAAGAAAAACTTCAAGAACGTCTTGCTAAATTAGCTGGTGGAGTTGCAGTTATCAAGGTTGGTGCTGCGACAGAAACTGAACTTAAAGAACGTAAGTACCGGATTGAAGATGCTTTGAACGCTACTCGTGCAGCCGTTGAAGAAGGATTTGTTCCTGGTGGTGGTACTGCATTTATCAACATTCTTAAAGATGTTGCAGCAGTTGAAGCTACTGGTGATGAAAAGACTGGTGTTGATATCGTGCTTCGTGCCCTTGAAGCACCGGTTAAACAAATCGCTGCTAATGCCGGAGTTGATGGTGCTGTCGTAGTTGACCACTTGAAACAAGAAAAACCAGGGATTGGTTACAATGCTGCGGATGACAAGTATGAAGATATAATTGCTGCTGGAGTTGTTGATCCAACCAAGGTTAGTCGTTCAGCTCTTCAAAACGCTGCATCTGTTTCATCATTGTTATTAACAACTGAAGCAGTTGTTGCTGATAAACCAGAAAAGAATAACAGCATGCCAGCAATGCCACAAGGTATGCCAGGTATGATGTAATATAAAATTTAAAGAAAGTTCGCAAATTTGCGGACTTTCTTTTTTTTTCATTAAGATTTGTAGTACAATTAACACCATGCTTAAGAACACAAATTAATTATTAAATAGGAGCAAGTTTCATGTGGCGATATTTAAAAAGATTGATTATTGGACGTCCGCTCAAAAGTACAGATGAGTCAGGACAGTCATTGACTAAATTTAAGGGACTTGCACTTTTGTCATCTGATGCTTTGTCATCAGTGGCTTATGGTACTGAACAAATTACAGCCGTATTGATTACTTTATCAACAGCTGCTTTGATGTACCAAATGTGGGCAGCCTTGCTAGTGTTAGTTTTACTTGCAGCAATTACTTTGTCATATCGACAAATTATCTATGCTTACCCATCTGGTGGGGGAGCATACGTGGTTGCAAGAACTAACTGGGGTGAAACTACTGGACTAGTTGCTGGTGGATCACTCTTGGTCGATTATATGTTGACCGTAGCGGTTTCCACGACGTCAGGAACTGAAGCGATTACTTCAGCAATTCCGGCGTTGTATAACTATCAAGTTCCGATTGCCATTGCGATTGTAATTGCAATTATGATTTTAAACCTTCGGGGAATGAAGGATTCAGCTGCTTTCCTAGTGATTCCAGTCTATCTTTTTATTTTCATGATTGTCTTTATGATTGGTTTAGGAGCTTATAATATTGCAACTGGTAAAATTCCTTATCACGCTGCGGCACCTCTAAATGCTTCAGTACAAGGGATGACACTGGTTCTATTCTTCAAGGCATTCTCATCTGGTTCAGCTTCTTTAACTGGGGTTGAAGCAATTAGTAATGCTGTTCCCAATTTCAAGAAACCCAAACGTAAAAATGCTGCGAATACATTAGCCTTAATGGCTATTATTTTGGCTGCCTTCTTTGCTGGAATTACTTTCTTGAGTTACTACATGGGAATTATTCCTGGTGAAAAAGATACTGTTTTATCACAAATCGGGATCGGTGTTTTTGGTCACGGTGTGCTTTACTATGTATTACAAATGTCAACGGCCTTGATTTTGGCAGTGGCTGCAAATACTGGTTTCTCAGCTTTCCCAATCTTGGCTTACAACATGGCGAAAGACAAATATCTTCCTCATGCGTACCTTGATAAAGGGGATCGACTTGGTTATTCAAACGGAATTATTTCTCTTGCTATTGGTGCAATTATTTTAATTGCGATTTTTAATGGTAAGACTAACTTATTGATTCCGCTATATGCAGTTGGGGTTTTCGTACCATTTACTTTATCTCAATCAGGAATGATTGTGCATTGGCTACGCGAACGAGAAGGATTCTGGCCTGGTAAGATCTTAATTAACTTTGTCGGAGCTTTCATTTCATTGGGATTAGTGCTTTTCTTATTTGCACTTCATTTCAAAGACGTCTGGCCATATCTAGTAATTATGCCATTGATTTTGACGATGTTTTACAAGATTCATCGTCATTATGTGGGTGTTGCCAAACAGCTTCGTGTTGAAAATATGTTTGAAAAACAAGAACAACGTCATTTTGTTGGTTCAACTGTGTTAGTTTTAGTTGGTAATGTTACCCAAGTAACCCGTGAGGCATTGAGTTATGCTCAATCAATCGGGGATGAAGTGGTTGCAGTCCACGTTTCCATGGATTCAAATCCTGAACACGAAAAGAAGAATGAAGAAAAATTCAAGGCTGAATATCCTGATATTCGGTTTGTTAATATTCATACTTCATACCGTTCAATTAATGAACCAGTTCTTCGTTTCTGTGATGTAGTTGCCAGAAAAGATGATGCTCGTGATTACTCAACGACCGTCTTGGTGCCACAATTTGTACCAAAGAGTCATTGGCAACACGTACTTCATAATCAAACTGGTTTACGTTTACGAGCCGCTTTAAATTCTCGTCAAAACATCATTGTTTCAACTTTTAACTATCATTTACATGACTAATCAAAAAGCCTCTCATCGCAAGATGAGAGGCTTTTACTATATACTTTATTGTTTAAATTGAATTTTAACGTATTCACGATACATTGGAAGTTCTTTAAGTAATTCTTCGTGAGTACCATGACCACTAACTTCACCATGATCAATGAAGTAAATGTCATTGGAATCAACGATTGTGCTAAGCCGATGAGCAATCATCAAAGTAGTGCGACCCTTCATCAATTCTGCAAGGGCTTTTTGTACCATTGCTTCTGATTCAGAATCAAGACTAGCAGTTGCCTCATCAAGCATTAAAATCTTTGGATCGCGGAGAAAAGCACGAGCAATTGCCAAACGTTGACGTTGACCACCAGAAACTTTCACACCACGTTCACCAACTTGCGTATCAAGACCATCTGACATTTCATGCACAAATCCATCCGCATAAGCTAATTTAAGCACGTGCCAAAGTTGTTCATCAGTGAAGGTATCTTCAAGTCCATAAGTTAAGTTGTGACGAATGGTCCCAGCCATGATAGCTGAATCTTGAGATACGAAACCAATTTGTTTCCGCCAATCTTCAAGGGAGATATTGTCAATTTCTTGATCACCAATCACAATTTTACCTGAATTTGGTTGATAATAACGTTCAATCAAGCTAAAAATGGTTGACTTACCACTCCCAGAAGGTCCAACAAAGGCAATTGTGGCATTAGGTTTTGCAGTAAAACTAACGTCTTTTAGAATTGGTTGATCTTTTTCGTAGGCAAAACTAACATGTTCCATCTTGAGTTCTTTACCATCAACGTTGTAATCAACACCATTATCAAAGTCTTCTTCAAGTTCACCCATTAAATCTTGGATTCGATCAGTTGCACCATTGGCTTTTGATAAATCAGTGAAGAAACGTGCCATTGAGTTAACTGGTCCAATGATTTGGAAGAGGTACATCAAGAACGCAAACATCGTACCAATCGTCATCGTGCCAGTGGCAACTCGGTGAGCACCATAGGCAAGAACTCCAACGATTAAAGCCATCATGACTGTTCCCATCAAGGGACTAGCAATGGAATCGTAAATGGCTTCTTTTAAACCGATGTGGTAAAGATTATTAACCATTTTATTACCACTTTTAGCTTCATAATTTTCGGCATTTGATGATTTAACTAACCGAATTTCGTTTAAAGTTTCTTCAGCTTTCCCAGAGAAGTCAGCTAATTCATCTTGACGTTGACGACCAATTTGACGAGTTCTTCTCATTACGGGACGCATTACAATCATCACTAATGGAACAGCTGTGAACATGATTAAAGTCATACGCCAATCCATGAAGAGCATGATGGCAAGAGCACCAACTAATTGGAAGATTGATGTAATTGAACTAGGAAATGAAACTGCCAATAAGTTTTTGATTTGATCAGAATCATTTACTAAACGCGATGTCATCATTCCCGTTTTAACATTATCAAAGTAATGGACTGGAAAACGAAGAATTTTGTTCCAGAGTAGTTTTCTTAAATTAGCAACGACGTTTTCACCAAAGAATCCTAGTAAAGCACCAGAAAGTGCATTGACTAACGCACTAATAATGAAAAGGGCAATCACGCCACCAATTAAAACAGCACTAACTCCGTGAGAAAAGTTGTTAACCATTGATTGAGCTGCTTTGGGTACCAATAATTGAGCGAAGGTAGCGATTAAACCGAGTCCTAAACCTAACCAAAGTTGCCAATATTTCGGTTTCGTTTTACGAATTAAACCGAGAAAGTTTTTAAAATTGAATTTATCTTTTGAATATGGGGTTTGTTTACGATCCATAAAAATTCCTCCTTAACAGTAGAAAATTAAAAAAGTAACTGTTATACTTCTAATTGTTAGATATCTAACTAACGAAAACTAAGTATAATAGTTAGATATCTAACTGTCAACAATTATGGAGGTTAAATTATGTCGAATGGTACAGAAATTCAAAGATTAATCCGGGAAGTTGGTCATTATTACCATGATCAAATCGTTAAAGATATGCCAATTACACCGCAACAAGGGCATGTCCTTCAGGTGGTGCATCAAATGCCAGGTATTATCCAAAGTGATTTAGCTAAGATGTTACATCGACGTAATCCAACCATTTCAAGTATCGTTTCTAACTTGGAAAAAGCAGAATTAATTGAACGAAAAGTTCCCAAGAATAACATTAGAAGAAAAGAAATTTATTTAACGCCGAAGGGTGATAAGTTATATAAAGATATTATGGGCAAATTTAAATCGTTTGATGAAATCTTAGTTGAACATTTAGATGAACATGATCAAGCAGAATTAATTCGAATTCTGAAAAAAATTATGGATAAAAAATAAAGGAAGACTAGCCATGTGGCTAATCTTCCTTTTTTGCATCATAGGGAACTTCAAAGTATTCTTCATCGCCAGTTTTAATTGATACATTACCAGCAAGCTGATTATTAATATTCGTTTTAAATTCTTCAATTTTATCAGACATGGCAGCGGTGGTGATTTTAATTTCACTACCATATTCGACATTCAAAATTTGATAACCATGCTCTTTTAAATAATATTGCAACTTATCATTTAAACTATAAGCAATGGTTAATTCAACTCGGGTTTGGAGTAGTTTTTCAACCACACCAACTTTTTCAATGACCTGTGAAGCTGAATTACTATAAGCTCTGATTAAGCCACCAGCACCAAGTTTGATCCCACCAAAGTAACGCGTAACTACAACAATAGTGTCATGAAGATGATTATTTTTAATTACTTCAAGAATAGGTACGCCAGCAGTTCCACTAGGTTCGCCGTTATCGCTTTCTCGTTGAATATTGTCGTTTTCGCCAATAATATAAGCGAAACAAATGTGACTTGCTTTTTTGTGTGCTTCAGCAACCATTGCAATGAACATCCGTGCTTCATCTTCATTGTTAACTCGTTCAACACTCGCAATGAATTTTGATTTTTTGATTTCAAATTCATGATTACCGCCATGAGCAATCGTTAAAAATTTATTTGTCATTTTATTTTCCTTAATTACGTATTTAAGTATGAGGTGATTTGATGAATGAATTAGATTTATCCGGAAGGTTAATTCCATCCACAGATTGTGATAGTGAACTTTTTCAGCGTGAAAATATCACACGAGTTCCGGCAATTACAATCAATCACACTACCATTCATTGTACTAGATGTGGCAGTGATTGTGAAAAAGGAGACGCTCAGTTACAAGATGAAAATTATTTTTGCTACAAATGTTTTAATTTGGGACGGTTAGATAGTTCGATGGAATTAGTTCATCTTCCAGAAATGAATCAATTTGAAGTTATAGAACCCGTCCTGACTTGGACAGGCCAGCTAACCGAATTACAGCAAAGTTGTTCTGATGAAATTGTTCAGGCTTTTCAAAAGCATGAAGATAAACTATTGTGGGCAGTTACTGGGGCAGGAAAAACGGAGATTTCATTTGCAGGAATCGCGTGGGCGTTAGCACAAGGACTCCGAGTCTGTATCGCATCACCACGGGTGGATGTTTGTGTGGAATTATTTCCCCGTTATCAAGAAGCTTTTGCCAATACCAGTATGATTTTATTGCATGGTAAAAGTGAAGAAAAGTATCAATATCGGCAATTAACGATTTGTACAACGCATCAATTATTACGATTCAAAGAAGCTTTTGACGTTTTAATTATTGATGAAGTAGACGCGTTTCCATATGCCAACAATTCATCCCTTCAAATGGCAGCAAAACGAGCAGTAAAAGAAACTGGATCACTATTACTTATGACAGCGACTCCCAACCCAAAACTACAACAGGAGTATGAGATTAGTTACTTGCCATTACGCTTTCATCGGCATTTATTGCCACAAATTAAACTCCATTTTTGCTTTAACTGGCGTCGTAGAATTTATGAGGGGAAAATTGCGAAAAAAGTTATTAAAAAAGTCTTAGAAAAAATTGCAAAACAACAGCGCTTTTTACTATTTGTTCCCCGAATTCGTGATTTACAGGTGGTTGATGAAGTTTTAACTAAACAATATCGAGGAGAACGATGTTGGCAAACGGTGTATTCAGCTGATGAAGATCGCATGGAAAAAGTGCAAGCAATGCGGGATGAAAAACTCTTGTTTTTAATTACGACAACTATTTTAGAACGTGGAGTTACTTTTCCAGGAATTGATGTCATTATTTTTGGTGGAGATGATCGAGTTTTTTCAGTATCGTCATTAGTTCAGATTGCTGGACGAGTGGGACGGAAAGCAAGTCGACCCACGGGAGATATAGATTGTTATATTGGAAATTATGCCAAAAACGTGGCGGATGCCCGCAAGCAAATTGCTGAAATGAATCGAAGAGGGAAAGCAATTGGCTAAGTGTTTATGGTGTGGTGGATTTTTGAATGCTAATTTAGAAATTCATTTTATTTTAAGTTTTAAACCTTTCGTACCCCAATATTTGTGCGATAAATGTACAGAATTATTTATCCAACCAACTGAAATTGAACAATGTTGTGAATGTGGACGTTTTCAGGGAAGTACAGAACGGTGTCAAGATTGTGAAAAGTGGTCAGAAAAACTAGTTAATATAGCTCTATATCCATATCATGGCATTATCAAAGAATACTTAGATAAATATAAATTTAAAGGTGATTATCGGCTCCGCCACTTGTTTCGGTATCATTTGCAAAAGTATATCGATAAAACTGAAATTGTGGTTCCAATTCCAGTTTCAACAGCAACCATGCAAAAACGTCATTTTAATCAGGTAACGGGAATCTTAGAAGATATAGATTATGTCGATTGTCTATTAGCTAAAAATAAAACCCATGATCAATCCGAAAAAGGCCGCCAGGGGAGACTTGAACTAGAACAACCATTTCAACTTAAACCAGAGTATCTTTCTAAGATTAAAGGGAAAAAGATTGTCTTAATTGATGACGTTTATACGACCGGAACGACCTTGCACCACGCTGCAAAATTGATGCAACAAAATGGCGTTAAAACGGTCCGTAGCATCACTCTTGCACGCTGATTAATTGTCATTTGCCGGTTTATTAACTATAATATAGGTAGACAATTAATTTGGAATCGACTTATTAGCCGAAAGGAGAGATAGAAATGTTATCTTATAATTTAAGAGGCGACGACGTCGAAATCACTGATGACCTTCGTAATTATGTAACTGATCAAATGGCCCAACTGGATCCATATTTTGTAGAAAATGTGAGTGCATTAGGCCATGTTAATTTATTTGGGTTTAAAAATGGTGATGTCAAAGCTGAAATAACGATTATTTTTCCTTTCTTATTACTTCGTGGTGAAGCAAGTGCAACAAATTATCAAGAAAGTATTGCAGGTGCAGTTAAGCACATTCAAGAACGAATTGAAAAATATCAAACTCGGATTAATGAAAAAGCTAAATTACATTCAGAAAATAACATCTTCAAGAATACTGAAATGAACGATGAAAAGTTTAAGGTTGTACGTAAAAAGCGGGTTCCACTAAAGAAAATGACATCTGACGAAGCAATTTTGCGGATGAATTTATTGGGACATGATTTTTATACCTTTAAAGACGTTGACAATGGAACTACTGATATTGTTTATCGTCGTAAAGATGGAAATTATGGTTTAATTACAACTGAAAACTAGCAATTAAAGGAGATTTATTTATAAATCTCCTTTTTTGTAGTAAGCAACGTTTTTAATTAGGTCCATATAATGGTAGAATTGAACCTATCTAACAAATAATGATTAAATCGTACTATTAGGAGAGAATCATAGATGGCGACTAATGTTTTAAAAAAATGGGTTGAAAGCGACAAACGTCGTGTTAAACAACTCGGTAAAATCGCTGACCGTGTGAGTGCATACTCAGACGAATACAGCAAATTAACAGATGAACAATTACAAGCAAAAACAGCTGAATTCAAAAAACGTTATGCAGATGGTGAATCATTAGATGATTTACTTCCAGAAGCATTTGCGGTAGCCCGTGAAGGTGCCAGCCGTGTCCTTGGTTTGCGACCATTTAAAGTTCAAATCATGGGTGGAATTGTACTTCATGAAGGTAATATTGCTGAAATGAAAACTGGTGAAGGTAAAACTTTGACCGCTACGATGCCTGTTTACTTGAATGCACTTTCAGGTAAAGGAGTGCACGTGGTTACAGTTAACGAATACCTTTCAGAACGTGATGCAGAACAAATGGGACAACTCTATAATTGGCTTGGCCTAACTGTTGGAGTTAACAAAGCAGACATGAGCCCTGAAGAAAAACGGGCCGCTTATAACGCTGATATCACATATTCAACTAACAGTGAAATTGGGTTTGATTACCTTCGTGATAACATGGTGGTTTACCAAGAAGACCGTGTTCAACGCCCATTAAACTTTGCCTTAGTCGATGAAGTAGATTCAATTTTAATTGATGAAGCTCGTACTCCATTGATTATTTCTGGACAAGCTCGTGGTGCCAACGAAATGTACAAACAAGCTGACCGATTCGCTAAGACTTTAAATGCTACTACTGATTATAAAGTCGATCTTGAAACGAAGACTGTTTCACTAACTGAAGAAGGTATCCGTAAAGCTGACAAGTTCTTTAACTTGAAGAATATTTATGATACTGACAACACTGCTTTAACTCATCATATTGACCAAGCTCTACGTGCTAATTACGTGATGGAACTTGATAAAGATTACGTGGTTAAAGATGATGAAGTCTTAATCGTTGATTCATTTACTGGTCGGATTATGGATGGTCGTCGTTTCTCAGATGGTCTTCACCAAGCATTGGAAGCTAAAGAAGGCGTTACCATTCAAGAAGAAAGTAAGACAATGGCTAACATCACTTACCAAAACTTGTTTAGACGTTACCGTAAACTTGCTGGAATGACTGGAACTGCTAAGACAGAACAAGAAGAATTCCGTGAAATTTACAATATGAATGCGGTTTCAATTCCAACTAACAAACCAGTTGTCAGAATTGATGAATCAGATGTGCTTTACCCAACATTACAATCAAAATTTGATGCCGTAATTAATAAAGTTAAAGATTTACACAAAAAAGGTCAACCAATCTTATTAGGTACTGTGGCGGTTGAAACTTCAGAATACCTTTCGCAACGTTTAGACCAAGAAAAAATTCCTCACGTGGTCTTAAATGCTAAGAACCATGCTAGAGAAGCTGATATTGTTGCTAATGCTGGGCAAAAAGGAGCAGTTACGATTGCTACCAACATGGCCGGTCGTGGTACTGATATCAAACTTGGACCTGGTGTGATTGAAGTTGGGGGACTTGCAGTTATTGGAACTGAACGTCATGAATCACGAAGAATTGATAATCAACTTCGGGGACGTGCCGGTCGTCAAGGTGATCCTGGTTATTCACAATTTTATCTCTCACTTGAAGATGATTTGATGCGTCGTTTCGGATCAGACAGAATTAAAAACGTGTTGAAGACGCTTAAAGTTGAAGATGATGATGCTGTAATCCGTAGTCGTATGATTACGAAACAAGTTGAATCAGCTCAAAAACGAGTTGAAGGTAATAACTACGATTCACGTAAGAACGTTTTGAAATACGATAACGTTATGTCAGAACAACGTGATGTTATTTACGGTGAACGGAACCGTGTGATTGAAGAAAACAAATCATTGAAATGGGTTATTATGCCAATGATAAAACGGACTATTGACCACATTGTTGATTTACACACTCAGGGTGATCAAAAAGATTGGAATCTTCAAACGATTCTTGATTTTGCTACTAGTTCATTAGTTAGTCCTAATGATATTGATTTAGATAATCTTCAAGGCAAAAGTGCTCAAGAAATTAAAGATTACCTATTTGGCCTAGCTGAAAAGCAATATGCCGAAAAAGAAAAAGAATTAAAAGATCCAGCCCAATTACTAGAATTCGAAAAAGTTGTTATTTTACGAGTTGTAGATACACATTGGACTGACCATATTGATGCCATGGATCAACTCCGTGAATCAATTGGTCTTCGTGGATATGGTCAATTGAATCCATTAGTTGAATATCAACGTGAAGGATCACGGATGTTCGAAGAGATGGTTGCTGATATTGATTATGGGGTAACTCGTTTATTCATGAAAGCTGAAATTAGACAAAACATTCAAAGATAAAAAATGGAGAACGTGATGTTCTCCTTTTTTTGAGCGGAGGAATACCTGTGGAATTAAGTGAACAAAAAGCAAAAGTTGCTGAAATAAAAAAAGATATCGATGACTTTAGGGGGTCTCTTTGACTTAGACCGTCTGAATGAATCAATTTCGATTAACGAAGGAAAAATGGCTGAACCAGGTTTTTGGAATGATCAAAAAAAGGCCCAAAAAGTTATTGATGAAAATAATGCATTAAAAGCTAAATATGATATCTTTCATCAATTAGTGACTGGATATGAAGATCTAGAGGTAACTTTAGATTTGATTACTACTGAAGACGATGAAGATTTAGAAAATGACTTTAATGAAACATTGGCTAAAGTAGAAAAGCATGTGCAAGATTACAAATTGAATTTACTTTTAAACGGTAAATACGATAAGAATAATGCCATTGTCGAAATTCATCCAGGAGCTGGTGGAACTGAAGCAGAAGACTGGGCTGATATGTTACTTCGTATGTATACTCGTTGGGCTGATCAAAATGGTTTCAAAGTTGAAGTTGATGATTATCAACCTGGTGAAGTTGCCGGAATTAGTAGTGTGACTTTCACTGTTTCTGGGCATAATGCATATGGGTACTTAAAATCAGAAAAGGGAATTCATCGTTTAGTTCGCTTATCTCCATTTGATTCAGCAGGTCGTCGTCATACTTCTTTTGCGTCGGTAAATGTCATGCCAGAACTAGATGAAACTGTGAATGTGGATATCAATCCCGATGATTTACGAGTGGATGTTTTCCGTTCTAGTGGTGCTGGTGGGCAACATATTAATAAAACTTCATCAGCTGTCCGAATTACTCATTTACCAACTGGAATTGTAACCTCTAGTCAGGCACAACGTTCTCAACTTCAAAATAGAGTCACTGCGATGAATATGTTAAAATCAAAGTTGTATGAATTAGAAGAAGAAAAGAAAGCCGAAGAAAAAGCTAAAATCGAGGGTAAGCAACTCGAGATTGGCTGGGGATCTCAAATTCGTTCTTATGTGTTCCATCCTTATACAATGGTTAAAGATCATCGGACTGGACACGAAACTGCCAATGGAAAAGCCGTGATGGATGGGGATTTGAATCCATTTATTAATGACTATTTGCAATGGAAGTTAAAACAAAATAACTAATTAAAGGTGACGAATTATGGAATTAGCAGTTAACATTTTATTTTTCTTTATCATGCCAGTATTTTGGCTTGGTTTGATTAGAACATATTTAACTTATCGAAGACGAGTTACTCGTGAACGTAAGCTATTCGAAAGTGCGATTAATCCACATCACACTGAGATGAGAACTTTTGCAATTGCATTAGTTGTCTTAGGAATTGTTGGATCATTTCTTTCATCAATTTTAGGAATTGAAGTTAATTATTCGTGGATTTTCTTATACGAAACTTTAGCAACCATTGCTTTATTAATTCCGGGACTAATGTTTCCATTTACCATTTTGATTATCACAGTATTAGTGATGTTCTTCTTTGGAGATCAATTCTTGTACTTGATTCTTTCATGGAATTTCTCTAATTTCTTGCCAGAACACACTGGCTTGAACATGAACTTTTTAGCCTTGATTACGGTAATCATGATGCTTAATTACTTATTCTTAAAATTAAACATCAAGTCTGTCAATTCACCAGTTATCCAAAAAAATATTCGTGGTAACAAAGTTGCATCATATATTTTTGATAAGTTAACCGTAGTACCATTGGTATTATTTGTACCTGGTGATTTATTCAACAGTACCAGTGCTTTTTGGCCAATCTTTAAGATTTTTGGAGTTAAATTGTCAATTTTAGTAGTACCAATTTTGATTGGATTCAACTTCAAATTCATGGGACAAATGCCAGCAAAGATTATGAAACGGATGGCTAATTCAATTGGTTGGTTATTCTGGTTGAGTTTAGGTCTTACAATTGATGCCTTTGTTTGGAAGAATGCGTTATTTGATGTAATTGCGGTTGCAATTATTGGGATATCCTACTTTATGGTGCTTCGTCATTTTAAGAAGATTGATGAAAATGATAAAGCAGTTGAACATTCAGTTGATGGAATCCGCGTTTTAGGGGTTAAAGAAAATACTCCAGCTAGCAAAATGGGCCTTAAAGTGGGTGATTTGATCCAAGAAGTTAACGGACATGAAGTTCGAAATGATGATCAATTATACAAAGCCTTACAAAGTAACCCGACTTATTGTCGTTTGAAAATTAAAAACCGTGACGGTCGTTTGGAATTGAAAGAAGCTGCAATTTTTGCGGATGCTCCTCATGAAATTGGAATCGTTACATTTCCCAGTAAATAAGAAAGATGCCTGAGAGGGCTCTTTTTTTATTAGATTATTTAGGAGTTACAATATGAAATTTTTTAGTCGAATTTTAATTAATTTTATTTTATTTATGGCCTTTTCGGGGCTTTTTCCTGCTCAGTTCTTTTTAGGAAATTGGACGGTCGCATTGGCAGCATCATTAGTTTTGACAATTTTAGAAATTTTTATCAAACCAATTTTGTCATTATTATTTTTACCAATTAATTTATTAACGTTTGGATTATTCAATTTAGTAATTAATGCGGTGATTTTAGAACTAACATCATGGTTTATGGGCAGTGATTTCCATTTTTCATCATTTAGTGCTGTTTTTATTATTTCACTATTGATGTCACTATGTAACTATATTATTACTAGCTATTTCAGAGACTAAAAGTGTTAATATTAAATTAAACCAGAGGGGGATTTCTCATGCCAAAAAGTGTTAGCGTAAAAGAACTTGTTGATAATACTCATCTTAGTGTCTTTTGGGGTAAAGAATATTTAGATCGTCCCATTACTACTAGTGATATTTCTCGTCCAGGACTTGAATTAACTGGCTATTTTGATTATTATCCATCAGAAAGAATTCAATTATTAGGAATTACTGAAACATCATTTGCTAAGCATTTGAGTGAAAAAGATTTAACTGAAGATATGACTAAAATGTGTCAACCAGACACACCAGCATTTGTAATTTCAACTGATATTGAACCACCAATTGAATTAGTTAAGGCTTGTAAAAAGGCCCATATTCCAATTTTAGAATCAAAATTGAACACATCTCGTGTTTTAAGTAATATGACTGACTTTTTGGAAGCTAAACTTGCTCCCCGTAAGTCAATTCATGGAGTTTTAGTCGAAGTATATGGACTTGGGGTCTTAATTACTGGAGATTCTGGAATTGGTAAAAGTGAAACAGCGCTAGAATTAGTTAAGCGTGGACATCGTTTAATTGCAGATGATCGAGTAGAAGTTTACCAACAAGATGAACAAGCTTTAATTGGAACTGCACCTAAAATTTTAAGTCATTTGCTTGAAATCCGTGGAATTGGAATTATCAATGTTATGACATTATTTGGTGCTGGAGCAGTTCGTTCTGAAACTAAAGTTGATTTAATTGTCCATTTGGATATTTGGGATAAAGATACAAAATACGATCGTCTTGGGACTGATAATGATTCTGTACAAATCTTTGATGTCGATGTTAAACAATTAAACATTCCAGTTAAACCAGGTCGTAACTTAGCAATTATCATCGAAACTGCTGCAATGAACTTTAGAGCTAATTCAATGGGCTATAATGCAATGGATACTTTTGATAATGAATTAAATACTTTAATTCAAGATAATGGTAAACGTGATAGTGCTGAAATGAAGAAGGGTGATAAATAGTGTTTAACTTGCTAACTCTAAATCCCGTGGCACTTAATTTAGGACCATTTCATATTCGGTGGTACGGAATTTTTATTGCTTCAGCTGTGTTAATTGCGGTTTATTTATCGATGAAAGAAGCCCGTCGCCAAAAATTAAGTGAAGACACGTTATATGATTTAATTTTATGGGCAATTCCAATTTCTATCATTTCCGCTCGTTGTTATTATGTGATTTTTCAATGGCCATACTATGCACAGCATCCTGATGAAATCATCGCAATTTGGGATGGTGGAATTGCGATTTATGGGGCCTTAATTGGTGGTGGAATCTTTATGTATTGGTTCTGCAAAAAACACGGTTTAAATATTTGGCAAATCTTTGATATTGCTGCACCAACCGTGATTATGGCACAAGGAATTGGTCGCTGGGGAAACTTTATGAATCAGGAAGCCTTCGGGGCAACTACTTCACTAAGCTTCTTAAAACATCTTCATTTGCCTAATTTTATTATTCAGCAAATGTTTGTGGATGGTTTTTATCGGCAACCAACCTTTTTATATGAATCACTTTGGGATTTGTCTGGATTTGCGCTATTGATGATTATGCGTCATTCTGATAAATTATTTAAGCGGGGAGAAATTTTTCTTACCTATGTAATGTGGTATTCATTTGGACGTTTCTTTACTGAAGGAATGCGGACAGATAGCTTAATGCTTGGCCCATTACGAATCTCTCAAATCTTATCAATTTTCTTGTTTTTTGGAGCAATGGGATTGATAATTTACCGACGTCACAAAGATACTAATCTAGCTTGGTATGATTACCAAAATTAAGGAGTAATAAATGTCTGATAAAATTGCAGTTTTAGGTGCTGGTTCATGGGGTAGTATGTTGGCTTACATTCTTCACCAAAATGGAAATGATGTTCGTCTATACGCACGTAACCCAGAACAAGTTGCTGAGTTTAATAACAAGCATACTAACTCACATTACCTCAAAGATTTTAAGTTTCCTGAATCAATGAAAGCTACTGATGATCTAGAAGCAGCTCTTGATGGTGTGGATGATATTTTGTTTATTGTTCCTTCACAAGCAACTCGCTCAGTTGCTAAAGTGGTTAACGAAATTTTAGATAAAAAGGATATCAAACCTTACATTATTCATGGTAGTAAAGGACTTGAAAAAGGAACTTTTGATCGAATTTCAACAGTGCTTGAAGAAGAAATTAGCCCAGAAAATCGCAAAACTGTTTCGGTAATTTCTGGTCCTAGCCAAGCTGAAGGGGTCGCACGGCATGATCCAACTTTGATTACTGTTGCTAGTGAAGATATGAAATCAGCTGAACATTTTCAAAATTTGTTTATGAATGACTATTTCCGTGTTTACACGAACAATGATATAATTGGAGTTGAAATTGGTGGAGCACTCAAGAATATCATTGCACTTGGTGCAGGTGCTCTATATGGCTTAGGTTATGGTGATAACGCTAAAGCCGCATTAATGACACGTGGGGTAGCTGAAGTTTCTCGTTTAGGAGTTTCATTTGGTGCCAACCCACTTACATTTACTGGACTTTCTGGAATGGGTGACGTAATTGTTACTGCTACTAGTAGTGACTCACGTAACTGGCGTGCCGGTTATCAATTAGGTAAAGGTAAGAAGCTCGATGAAATCGTTGCTGACATGGGTATGGTTATCGAGGGAATTGCTACGAGTGAAGCTGCCTATGACTTAGCAAAAGAACGTGGTGTAGAAATGCCAATTACTAATGCTATTCATTCTGTGTTAAATAATGAAGAAACCGTGAAAGATGCCATCGCTAAGTTAATGACTCGTGAAGGCCGCTCTGAAATCGGATAATACATAGGAGTGTATATATAATGAGAAAAGTTACAAAAGCAATTATTCCTGCTGCAGGTTTAGGAACTCGTTTCTTACCAGAAACTAAAGCCGTTCCTAAAGAAATGTTACCAATTGTTGATACCCCAACAATTCAATACATTGTAGAAGAAGCTAAGGCTTCAGGAATTACTGATTTAGCAATCGTTATTGGAAATGGTAAAGAAGCAATTGAAGATCATTTTTCTTCAAACTATTTACTTGAACAAAATCTTGAAATCAAAGGTAAGATGGACATGCTTGAAGCAGTTCAAAAGACTAACGATATGAATATTTACTTTATTCGTCAAGCTTATCCTAAAGGTTTAGGGGATGCAGTGTTAACTGCTAAGACTTTCGTTGGCAATGATCCTTTCGTTGTTATGCTTGGTGATGATTTGATGACTGATAAAGTTCCATTGACTCAACAATTAATTAATAGTTATGAAAAATCAGGTGCTTCAACTCTTGCAGTGATGCGTGTTCCTCATGAAGAAACCGTTAAATACGGTGTGATTGATCCAATCAAAGAAGTTCAACCAGGCATGTATGATGTTAAACAATTCGTTGAAAAGCCAGCGCCAGAAGATGCCCCTAGTGATTTAGCAATTATTGGTCGTTACTTGTTTACTCCAGAAATTATGGACGTCCTTGAAACTACTAAGCCAGGTAAAGGTAACGAAGTTCAATTAACTGATGCTATTGATACTTTGAACAAAACCCAAAATGTTTATGCTCATGAATTCAAAGGTGATCGTTTTGATACTGGTAACAAACTTAGCTGGTTAGAAACTAACATTGAGTTCGGTCTACGTCGTGATGATTTAAGCGATGACTTAAAATCATACATCATCGATTTAACTAACAAATTAGAAAAATAATTTACATAAAAAAAGATACTGCTAATCCAGTATCTTTTTTTAATCACATTACTAAACAATAGTAAGTAGATGTGGTAATATAATTGCAGTAAAGATATTTATAGGAGAAACGATTATGAAACTAACACTTGAAGGTAAAAATTTTGGCTGGATGATGGGAAACAAACAACCTAAAGTAGGAGACTTCTTACCAGAATTCACCTTACTTAATGATAAAGGTGAAACTGTAACTACTAAAGATTTAGAAGGACAATTAACTTTATTAAGTGTTGTTCCAAGTCTTACAACTGATGTATGTAGCATTGAAACAGGTCACTTTAACAAAGTGGCTAGTGACTACAAAAACATCAAATTTATCACTGTTTCAAATGATCCAATCTCAGCACAAAAAAATTGGTGTTCCGCACATGATGCCGATGGCATGGAAATCTTATCAGATGCTAATGGCTCATTTGGTAAAGCAATGCACTTGTACATTCCATTCTTTAAACATCTTGCCAGAGTTGTCTACATTGTAGATGCAAGTGGTAAGATTATTTATGAACAAGTAGTTCATGAAGTATCTCATGAACCAAATTATGATTTGATTCTTGCAGAAATGAACAAATTAACAAACAAGTAAGGAGATCATTCTTATGACAAAAAAATATGATGTAATTGTTATTGGTGCTGGTCCTGCTGGAATGACAGCAGCTCTTTATGCATCTCGTGCTGAATTATCAGTATTGATGCTTGACCGCGGTGTCTATGGTGGTCAAATGAATAATACAGCTGAAATTGAAAACTATCCTGGTTTCAAATCAGTCCTAGGTCCAGACCTTTCTGAAAAGATGTACCAAAGTAGTACTCAATTTGGAGTTGAATACGGTTATGGTGAAGTAACTGGGATTGAAATTGATGGTGACAAACGAATCGTAAAAACTGCTGATGCTGAATATGAAGCTCCAGCAGTTGTGATTGCCTCAGGTTCTGAATACCGGAAGCTTGGTGCTCCAGGTGAAGCAGAATATGGTGGCCGTGGTGTTTCTTACTGTGCCGTTTGTGATGGTGCTTTCTTTAAGGGTGAAAATGTCATCGTTGTTGGCGGGGGAGATTCTGCCATTCAAGAAGCAACTTATCTTGCCAATATCGCAGCTAAAGTAACGGTTGTTCACCGTCGTGACCAATTACGTGCTCAACGTATTTTACAAGAACGGGCATTTGCACGTGACAACATTGATTTCATTTGGAATAGTAATGTTGAAGAAATCATGGGTGATGATAAAAAAGTTACTGGTGTAAAGATTATTAATAATCAAACTGGAATCGAAACAGAAGTTCCAGCTGCTGGAGTTTTTGTTTATGTTGGTATTTTACCAATGACAGAAGCTTTCAGAAACATTGGTATTACCGACGAAGCTGGTTGGATTGATACTAACGACTTAATGGAAACTAAGGTTCCTGGAATCTTTGCCGTTGGTGACGTTCGTAAGAAACATCTTCGTCAAATTACTACTGCAGTTGGTGATGGTGGTCTTGCCGGCCAAGGTGTTTTTGATTACGTTGAAAGCATTAAATCAAAAAAATAATTTAAATTGAGAAGTAGTTTTCGGACTGCTTCTTTTTTTATTGCCTTTTGTTTTGCGAAAGTATGTTCGTATGCTAAGATAATATTAATATAGGGTAATTCCCACTACGAATTGAAAAAGAGGTACAAAATGGTTACAAAATCACACAAAAAATTTGATTTAGTATCAAAATACAAACCTACTGGTGATCAACCTAAAGCAATTAAGACTTTGGATGATGGTTTAGCGGCAGGGGATAAAGAACAAACTTTACTTGGTGCAACCGGTACTGGTAAAACATTTACCATGGCTAATGTTATTAAAGACCAAAATCGTCCAACTTTAGTTTTAGCTCATAATAAAACTTTAGCTGGTCAATTATATACAGAACTAAAAAAATTCTTCCCCAATAATGCGGTTGAATACTTTGTTAGTTACTATGATTATTACCAACCAGAAGCATATGTGCCATCAAGTGACACATACATTGAAAAAGATGCTTCAATTAATGATGAAATTGACCAACTTCGTCATGCTGCTACTAGTGCATTACTTTCACGAAATGATGTAATTGTGGTAGCTTCAGTTTCATCAATCTTTGGATTAGGTAGTCCAAAAGAATACCAAGATCATACCGTTACATTACACGTTGGTGAAGAAATGGAACGAGATGTCCTATTACGGAAGCTCGTTAATATTCAATTTACCCGGAATGATATCGACTTTGATCGTGGTCGTTTTCGTGTGCATGGAGATACTGTCGAGGTATTCCCAGCATCAGGTACGCAAAATGCTTATCGAATTGAATTTTTCGGTGATGAAATTGATAAAATTACTCAAGTTAATACCTTAACTGGAGAAGTTTTAGGTAATCCAGAACAAGTAACATTATTCCCAGCTACTCATTTCTTAACCAATGATGAAACTATGGCTGTTGCATTACCTGAAATTAAAGCTGATATGGATAAACAAGTTGCTGCGATGGAAAAAGAAGGAAAACTTCTTGAAGCTCAACGACTAAAACAACGTACGACTTATGATATCGAAATGATGAAAGAAATGGGATATACCACTGGGATTGAAAATTATTCTCGTTATATGGACCGGCGTAAACCAGGGGAACCACCATACACATTATTAGATTTCTTTCCTAAAGATTTCTTGATGTTTGTTGATGAATCTCACCAAACTCTTCCTCAAGTTCATGGAATGATTAAAGGTGATAAAGCCCGGAAAAAGATGTTAATTGATTACGGCTTTAGATTACCTAGTTCATATGATAACCGTCCGCTTGACTTTGAAGAATTTGAAAAACATATTCACCAAGTTATTTACATGTCAGCTACTCCTGGTGATTATGAATTAAAACACAGTAGTCAAATTGCTGAACAAATTATTCGTCCTACTGGATTGTTGGATCCAACTGTTGAAGTTCGTCCTACTAAAGATCAAATGGATGATTTGGTTGGGGAAATTAACGAACGAATTAAGAAAAATCAACGGACTTTTGTTACGACATTGACAAAGAAAATGTCAGAAGATTTAACTGATTACTTGAAAGATTTAGGAATCAAGGTTCGTTATCTTCACAGTGATATCAAGACTTTGGAACGAACAAGAATTATTCGTGACTTACGTTTAGGTAAGTTTGATGTTTTAGTTGGAATTAACTTACTTCGTGAAGGTATTGATGTACCCGAAGTTTCTTTAGTTGCGATTTTGGATGCTGATAAGGAAGGATTTTTACGTAATCCACGTTCCCTTATCCAAACAATTGGGCGTGCTGCTCGTAATGAAAATGGTCATGTAATTATGTATGCTGATCATGTGACTGATTCGATGCAAGCTGCGATGGATGAAACTGCTCGTCGTCGTAAAGTCCAAATGGAATACAATAAAGAACACGGAATTACACCTAAAACTATCATTAAGGCCATTCCCAAAGCTATTTCTGCTTACAAACAAGACGAAGATGATAAATACAATAAGAAGAATCCATTTGCCGAAACAGATTTCGACCAAATGAGTACTAAAGAACAAAATCAAATGATTAGAAACTTAAGTGATGAAATGCGTGAAGCAGCTAAACAATTAGACTTTGAACAAGCAGCATCACTTCGAGATACAATTAAGAAATTAAAAAAAGATATGAATTGAGGTGACTCTTAAATGGCAAATGACACCATTAAGATTAGGGGTGCTCGTGAACATAATTTAAAAAATGTTGACGTTGATATTCCTAAAAATAAATTAGTCGTCATGACTGGTTTATCTGGATCTGGTAAAAGTTCATTAGCTTTTGACACGCTTTATGCAGAAGGACAACGACGTTACGTTGAAAGTCTTTCATCATACGCTCGTCAATTTTTAGGACAAATGAACAAACCAGACGTTGATTCAATTGTGGGACTTAGTCCTGCAATTTCAATTGACCAAAAGACAACATCCAAAAACCCACGTTCAACAGTGGGAACGGTAACTGAGATTAATGATTACCTTCGTCTATTGTGGGCACGAGTTGGAACTCCAATTTGTCCTAATGACGGAACTGTAATCGAAAGCCAATCGGTCGATCAAATGATTGACCGTATTTTGGCGTTACCGGAAAGAACCAAATTACAAATTCTTTCACCAATTGTCCGTGATAAACGGGGACAACATAAAAAGATTTTTGACCAAATTAAACGAGAAGGTTTCGTTCGTGTCATCGTTGATGGTGAAATGCACGATATTTCTGATGATTTTGAATTAGACAAAAATAAACGTCATGATATTAGCATTGTGATTGATCGAATTGTCGTAAAAGATGGAATTAATTCCCGACTTTCTGATTCATTAGAAACAGCTCTTCGTTTAAGTGAAGGTTACGCTACAATTGATTTCTTAGGTAAACGAGAACCAATGTTGTTCTCTGAACACTATGCCTGTGCAATTTGTGGTTTTACCATTGGAAAATTAGAACCACGTCTTTTCTCATTTAACTCACCTCAAGGAGCATGTCCAGCTTGTGATGGTTTAGGAGTTAAGCTAGAAGTGGATAAAGATTTAGTTGTCCCTGATCCTAACAAAACGTTAAATGAAGGGGCAATTGAACCATGGAATCCAATCAGTTCTAAATACTATCCAGAGCTCTTAGAACAAGCAGCTAAGGCGTTTAAGATTGATATGGATACACCGTTCAAAAAATTACCGAAAAAGCAACGTGATTTATTGATGTACGGCTCAAAGGGCAAAGAATTTCATTTTCATTATCAAAATGATTTTGGTGGGATTCGGGATGTTGATGTTCCTTTTGAAGGAGTGATTAACAATATTGCTCGTCGTTTCAAAGAAACTAACAGTGAATACACCCGTGATCAAATGCGAAAGTTTATGCGTGAATTACCATGTCAAGTTTGTCATGGATATCGTTTAAACGAAGAAGCACTATCAGTTAAAATTGATGGTAAGAATATTGCTCAAGTTTGCGAAATGAACATTAAAGAAGAATTTGATTTCTTTAACCAAGTTAAATTTGGGGACAAAGATACAGCCATTGCCAAACCAGTGATTAAAGAAATTAAAGATCGATTGGATTTCTTATTGAATGTCGGATTAGGCTATTTAACGTTATCTCGTGCTGCTAGAACTTTATCTGGTGGAGAAGCCCAACGAATTCGATTAGCAACCCAAATTGGGTCTAATTTATCTGGAATTTTATATGTGCTTGATGAACCATCAATTGGACTTCATCAACGTGACAATGATCGATTGATTAAATCATTGAAAAAAATGCGTGATTTAGGCAACACCTTGGTCGTAGTTGAACATGATCATGATACTATGATGGCTGCTGATTATTTAGTTGATGTTGGTCCTGGAGCAGGTCAAGCCGGTGGTCGTATTATGGCAACTGGAACACCACAAGAAGTTGCTAAGGACCCTAACTCATTAACTGGACAATATTTATCTGGAAAGAAATTTATTCCAGTTCCTTTAAAACGTCGTAAAGGTAATGGTAAAAATATTACGATTAAAGGTGCTCAGGAAAATAATCTAAAGGATATTACGGTTAAGTTCCCATTGGGTGAATTTGACGTCGTTACTGGAGTTTCTGGTTCTGGTAAATCAACATTAGTTAACGATATTTTAAAACGGGCTTTAGCACAAAAATTAAACAATAATTCAGAAAAACCCGGTAAGTATAAATCCATTACTGGTTACAAAAACATTGAAAAATTGGTCAGTATTGACCAAAGTCCGATTGGTAGAACTCCTCGTAGTAATCCAGCCACTTATACTGGAGTATTCGATGATATTCGTGACTTATTTGCGAAAACTAACGAAGCACAACTTCGTGGTTACCAAAAAGGTCGTTTCAGTTTTAACATCAAAGGTGGACGTTGTGAAACCTGTCATGGTGACGGAATTTTGAAGATTGAAATGGATTTCTTGCCTGATGTGTATGTACCATGTGAAGTTTGTCATGGAAAACGTTACAATTCTGAAACCTTGGAAGTTCAATACAAGGGTAAAAACATTGCAGAGGTTTTAGACTTAACGGTTGATGAAGCTTTGGAATTCTTCAAAGCCATTCCAAAAATTACCCGGAAATTACAAACTATTTCAGATGTTGGACTTGGCTACGTTAAATTAGGTCAATCAGCAACCACCCTCTCTGGTGGGGAAGCACAACGGATGAAATTAGCTTCTGAATTACACAAACGTTCAACTGGTAAGAATTTCTACATTCTTGATGAACCAACTACTGGTTTGCATACAGATGATATTAAGAGATTGTTAGAAGTCTTACAAAAGTTAGTTGATGCGGGAAATACAATTTTAATCATTGAACATAATATGGCAGTGATTGAACAAGCTGATCATGTAATTGACTTAGGCCCTGATGGTGGTGACAAAGGTGGAACGGTTGTTGCAACTGGAACACCTGAAGAAATCACTGAAGTTCCCGAAAGCGTAACGGGAAAATACCTTAAACCAATTTTGGATAAAGATATTAAGCGGACTGAAGCTGCACAAAAATAATATTAAAGAGGAAATCGTTTAGCGATTTCCTCTTTTGTTTTATATGAAACGCCCGGTATGCTATACTTAGAAAAAGTTTGGAGGGATATCAATGGCACAAGATGATCAATTGGTAATCATTACAGGAATGAGTGGTGCGGGAAAGACCCGCGCAGTACAAACATTTGAAGATTTAGGCTACTTTTGCGTTGATAATTTACCACCAAATTTAATCTATAAATTTTCTGAATTAATCAGAACTTCACGAGAAATAAATAAAGTGGCACTTGTGATTGACTTACGTGCACCAGGTTCAGCAGATGATGTGGTGGATACGTTAGTTGAGATTGCTCACAATAATAACAAAAATGAAAATGTTATCTTTTTAGATGCGTCTGATGAAAAAATTGTGGCACGTTATGAAGAAACTCGTCGAGACCATCCGTTGGCTCGGAATGGACGTCTCATTGATGGAATTAAACAAGAACGAAAAGTGATGGAGCCGGTTAAAGAGGCTGCTAATTTAGTGATTGATACCACTGATTTAACGCCCAAAGAACTTCGTCAGGAAATTATTGATAAGTTTGAAAATAATGGAGTTGAACCATTTCACGTAGAATTAATGTCATTTGGATTTAAATATGGACTTCCGATTGATGCCGATATGGTATTTGATGTGCGTTTTCTAACTAATCCTTATTATGTGGAAAGTTTGCGTAATTTAACGGGGAAAGATAAGCCCGTTTACGATTATGTAATGAAACAAGAAGCTGCTAACGAGTACTTTGAAAAATTATATGATTTTATGAAGTTCCTTCTTCCTAAAATTCAAAGCACTTCGAAAGCCTGCGAAACAATTGCAATTGGCTGTACTGGAGGCCAGCATCGTTCGATTGCAATGACTGAACGATTAGGTGCAGCACTGAAAAAATTAGGGTTCCGTGTTAATATCACTCATCGTGAAATTAGCCGCTATAAAGGAGTCAAATAATTGATGGTGAATAGATTAGCTAAGCAAATTAGTCGACCAAAAATGGTCGTAATTGGTGGGGGAACCGGACTGCCAGTTATTTTGCGAAATTTAAAAAAGCGTGATGTTGATATCACAGCAGTAGTTACCGTTGCAGATGATGGTGGTTCTTCTGGTATTTTAAGAAATTACATTAATGTTTTACCACCTGGTGATATTCGCAACGTTCTGGTCAGTTTATCCAATTTACCCCAAGTTGATTTGGATATTTTTCAATATCGGTTTAAATCCACCGATAAATTTTTATCAGGACATGCGATTGGTAATTTAATTATTACTGCATTATCAGAAATGGAAGACGGTTTTTTTGACGCAGTTCAAATGTTGACCCGCATGATGAAAGTTGACGGTCATGTTTATCCAGTCTGTGATGAAACTTTGGAATTGAACGCTGAATTTACTGATGGTACAACAATGTCAGGTGAGTCAGAAATTACGCATGCTGATAAGATGATTAAACGAGTATGGGTTGAATCAGCTAATAATAAAGATAAACCAGAAGCCGTTCCAGCGGTGATTGATGCAATTATGAATGCTGACCAAATTGTGCTTGGACCTGGGAGCTTATATACCAGTATTTTGCCTAATTTGATGGTTTCTAACGTTGGTGAGGCAGTAAAAAAAACACAAGCGGAAGTCGTTTATATTTGTAATATTATGACCCAACGGGGTGAAACAACTAATTTTACGGATGCCGATCACGTTCGTGTTTTAGACCGTCAGTTAGGCAGTCATTTTGTTGATACTGTTTTAGTAAATAATCAACCAGTTCCAGAAGCATACATAGATCGTCAACGCTGGAGTGACGAAGCTGAACCAGTAACACCAGATTATCGAGGATTAAAAGAACTTGGCTGTCGGGTGATTTCTTCAGATTTTTTGCAGCTTCGTGATCATGGTGCATTTCATAATGGTGAGTTAGTGACGAATGAATTAATTCGACTCTTAGGACAACCAAAACTTAAATAATAGGAGTTGCTTTAATGTCGTATGCAAGTGAAGTAAAAAAAGAATTGACTAATTTAGAAGTTCATCGGGCAAATGCCAAAGCTGAATTAATGGCATTGATTCGGATGAACGGAACTTTGAAAATTTCCAATGGTAAACTCTCTTTGGAATTTCAATCAGAAAATTCAGCCATTTCTCGTCGAGTTTATAGTTTGCTACTTAAATTTTATAAGGTAGAAGCAAATGTGATTGTGCGACGTAAAATGAAATTAAAAAAGAATAACTTATACATTGTACGTTTGAATCAAAATGTTAGAGAAATTCTTGAAGATTTAGGAATTTTTGATGGGGGACAAATTCTTGAACGAGTTCCTGTAGAATTATTAAAAGATGACATGCAAGTTCGTTCGTACTTACGGGGAGCTTTTTTAGCGGGGGGATCAGTTAATAATCCCGAAACTTCTCGTTATCATCTGGAAATTTATTCACTATATGGTGATCATAATCAGATGATGGCTGAAATGATGAATAAATATAACCTTGGTGCCAAAGAAACAGCCCGGCGTAGTGGGTACATTGTTTATATTAAGGAAGCCGAAAAGATTGCAGATTTTCTTCAGTTAATTGGAGCAACCAATTCCATGTTGAAATTCGAAGATATTCGTATTGTTCGCGATATGCGAAATTCAGTTAATCGATTAGTAAATTGTGAAAATGCCAATATGAACAAGGTGGCAAATGCGTCGACGAAACAAATTGAAAACATTAAATTCATTGAAAATAATATGGGCTTAGATAGTTTGCCTAAAAAATTACGTGATGTGGCGATTACGCGGATGAAAAACCAAGAGGTTAGTTTAAAAGAATTAGGGGAAATCATTCCCGATGGACCAATCTCTAAATCTGGTGTTAATCATCGTCTTCATAAAATTAATGATATTGCTGATAAATTACGTGAAAATGTATAAAAAAAGAGAAACTTCAAATTTGAAGTTTCTCTTTTTATTTAGGATAAATTATTTTTTATCTTTACTGTTAGTCATAATACCATCGATCAAACCATAATCAACAGCTTCTTGAGCTGATAAGTAGTTGTCACGTTCAGTATCACGATCAATCTTTTCAAGTGGTTGACCTGAATGTTCAGCCAATAACTTATTAATCATCTTACGAGCTTTAAGGATTTCCTTAGCTGCAATTTCGATTTCAGTTTGTTGACCTTGTGCTCCACCAGAAGGTTGGTGAATCATAACTTGGGCGTGTGGCAAGGCAAATCTCTTACCTTTTGTACCGGCAGTAGCAAGTACAGAAGCCATTGAGGCAGCCATTCCCATTACGATAGTTTGAACATCAGATTTGATGAAGTTCATAGTATCGTAAATAGCCATACCAGAAGTGATAACACCACCTGGTGAGTTAATGTATAAGTAAATATCTTTGTCTGAATCTTGGGCATCTAGGAATAATAATTGGGCAATGATTGCATTGGCCATGTTATCTTCGATTTCACCAGAAAGCATAATAATGCGATCTTTTAAAAGTCGTGAGTAGATGTCATATGCGCGTTCACCTTGTGGTGAGTTTTCAACAACAGTTGGAACTAAAGGCATAATATCTTCCTCTTTTCTATTATTAATATTGAATATCTGAATTCATGGTTTCATCTTATAATATTGGTCAACCAAGGTCAATTATTTGTATTTGAAAAATGATTTTTTTTAATAATATAAGTAATTAATGAGATAAAAGTTAATAAACTAATAAGAATACCAATTAATGTTAGTAAGGTCTTTTTATATATTAATGTAATTTTGTTTATTCCATGTTTAATTGGAATTGAAATCAAATGATGTTTATCAACACTTATTGGGACCTCTTTATTATTAACCAGTGCATGATATCCAGGATAGTAAATGTTAGGTAAATTAATATTAGTATCCTTATTTTTATTATTAATAGTATATTCAATTCTATTATATGATGTTTTCCAATTTCTTTGTGTTATCTGTTTTTTTGAATTGGACTTTGGAATAGAATGAGCGAAAAGAAGGTCTGTAACATTAGACCCATCATTTTCGGGAATGTAATCAATTACATTTGATGATGATTCAATTTTTTCAAAGTTTTCTTTATTTATATATATTGAATTATTTGCAGTTGGATTATGTTTAAATTGCATATTCAATGTCAATACACTAGAAACAGATACTAAAATAGTACCGATTAGTAAAAGATATTTTGTTTTTATTTTAAAGTTCTTAATTAATTGTCCAGCAATAAATGCTACTAACAAGTTGATAAGTGTAGAAAATCTCCATGGACATTGTAGGAATTTTAAATAGTTTTGGAATACATCCCACGGAAATTGATTTGAACTGATAAAAACAAAAGCAAGTGTAACTAGAACTAGATATTTTGTGAATGAATTTAATTTTTTCCAGTATATGAATGAGAGAATTAAAATAATAGGCTCTATAATTCCAAAGCGATTAGTTAACATATCTGAAAAATTATTTGTATATTGACTGAGCTGGAAAATATGAATGCTTATACTACCTAAGCTTTTATAATTTTGGAAAAGTGTAATTATATCAAATATAGATAATCCAAATGCTGTAATTCCAGCTATTAGTAGATATTTAAGTCTTAAAAGACCTTCATTATTTTTATTAATGATCAAAAATCCGCATGATATTAATATAAAAAATAAAAATAATGTAAATGTTACTATATGGGTTAAAACAAGCAAAGCCATTGCAAAAGATAAGATATACCATTTTTTGTAATTTCCTACCATAATTTGATAAAGACCGTATAAACAAATGGGAATTACGATAAATGCCAGATTTTCACCAAAGTCACGACCCTCAAACATATCATAAGTAATCCATGGACAGCATCCATATATTACAGCAGAAAAAATTCCAGCAATTTTACTTTTGGTGATTTTATATGAAGCTATATACATTGAACTAAAAATCGCTATGTATATAATCACTAAAAATATTAAGTATGATGCATACGCACTATGTATTAAAAGATGAATGAAAACAAATGGTAACATCATATACAATGGATAAAATGAATTAATTGGAAGCCCAAATGATCCAAATGTTTTAGTGTTAATATCAGGAATTAAATGGAATATATTTCCATTATTTATCTGAAAGTAACTTTCATAAGCCCGACTTAAATGAAAATTCATATCATTTAAAGAAACAACTGGTTTTCCAAAAGCATATGGTGAAACTAAAAAAATACTTAAAAAAACAAATGAAAAAAATATTATCAAATTACTATATTTTGATATTTTGATATTTTGATATTTTGATATTTTGATATTTTGATATCTGCATGTGAAATTCTCCTCAATGTGTATAAAAATTTTTAACTATAAATAAAAAGATCATTGAATTTTGATTCAAATGATCTTTGTTATTTATTTTGATGCATCCCGAGGGAGTCGAACTCTCATCTCAAGAACCGGAATCTTACGTGCTATCCATTACACTAGGGATGCAAAGTACATCTTTAATATTAAGTTATTTCTTGAAAATATTCAATAGCTCATTGCAAACAGTGTATTTTATTTGCATTGGAATTTGGATTTGCTATACTGAAACCGTAGTTTAGTAACTAACTCGTCATATTTATACATAATATTCGTCACGTTAGTAATGAAATCGCTGACATATTAACGTAAAAGTGGTAATATATGACTTGTATTTAAAAATTAATATTCCTAAAGGAGGAAGCATATTATGACTGTAAAAATTGGTCTTAATGGTTTCGGAAGAATTGGTCGTCTAGCATTTAGACGTATCCACGAATTGGGTTCAAAAGACATGGAAGTTGTAGCTATCAATGATTTAACTACTCCTTCAATGTTAGCTTACTTATTGAAATATGATTCAGTTCACGGTAAGTTCAACGGTAAAGTTGAAGCAACTGAAGATGCAATCATCGTTGACGGTAAACGTATCCCAGTTTACGCAGAACGTGATGCTAAAAACATTCCTTGGGTTAAAAATGATGGTGTTGACTTTGTACTTGAATGTACTGGTTTCTACACTTCAAAAGAAAAAGCACAAGCTCACTTGGATGCTGGTGCAAAACGTGTATTGATCTCAGCTCCAGCTGGTGATATTACTACTGTTGTTCCTGGTGTTAACCTTGATACTATTACTTCAGAAGATAAAATTGTATCTGCTGGATCATGTACTACAAGTTGTTTAGCTCCTATGGCTAACTGGCTTAACAAAGACTTCGGTCTTAAAGTTGGTACTATGACTACTGTTCATGCTTACACTGCTACTCAAGCCTTACAAGATGGCCCTCGTAGTGCTAAGTTTGCTAACAACCGTGCCGCAGCTGTTAACACTATTCCTCACAGTTCAGGTGCTGCTAAGGCTATTGGTCTTGTTGTTCCAGAACTTGACGGTATCCTTAAAGGACATGCACAACGTGTTGCTGTTATCGATGGTTCATTAACTGAATTAGTTTCAGTTCTTGACAAGAAAGTTACAGTTGACGAAATTAACGCATCAATGAAGAGCCATGAAAACGATGCCTTCGGTTACGCTGAAGACTTCATGGTTTCAACTGATGTTATCGGAGACTCACACGGTTCAGTATTTGACCCAAGTCAAACTGAAATTACTGAAAACGGTGATCTTCAATTAGTTAAGACTGTTGCTTGGTACGATAACGAATGGGGTTTCACTTGTAACATGATTCGTACTTTACAACACTTTGCTACTCTTTAATCTTTAAATAGTAGTTTAGAAAAGGGCGGAGGAGGTTATACCTCTTCTGTCTTTTCTTTTATAAATAATTATCTGGAGGAATCTCATTATGAGTAAATTAATCATTGATGATTTAGACCTTAAGGGCAAAGATGTCCTTATGCGTGTTGATTTTAATGTTCCTATCAAAGATGGTGTTGTAGGTGATGATAACCGTATCGTTGCTGCATTGCCTTCAATTGAATGGGTAATCAACCACGGTGGAAAAGCTATTCTTCTATCTCACTTAGGTCGTATTAAATCAGAAGATGACAAACCTGGTTTGTCACTTCGTCCCGTAGCTGAAAAGCTTTCAAAATTAATCAAAAAACCAGTTACATTTGTTCCTGTTAACGAAGGTCCACAATTAGAAGAAGCTATCGACAAAATGCAAGATGGCCAAATCTTATTAGCTGAAAACACTCGTTACCAAGATGTTGTAAATGGGGAAGTTGTTAAACGTGAATCTGGTAATGATCCTAAATTAGGTGAATACTGGGCTTCATTAGGTGACGTATTTGTGAACGATGCTTTTGGTACTGCTCACAGAAGTCACGCTTCAAACGTTGGTATCGCTACTGCTATGGAAAAAGCTGGCAAACCAGTTGCTGCAGGTTTCTTACTTGAAAAAGAAATCAAATTCCTTGGTAACGCAGTTGATAATCCAAAACACCCATTCGTAGCTATCTTAGGTGGTGCTAAAGTTTCTGATAAGATCGGTGTTATTGATCACTTATTAGACAAAGCTGATAAAATCATTATCGGTGGTGGTATGACTTACACATTCTACGCTGCTAAGGGTATTTCAATTGGTAACTCACTTGTTGAAAAAGACAAGATTGATGTTGCTAAAGAAATCCTTGCTAAGGGTGGAAACAAGATTGTCCTACCTGTTGACTCTGTAGTTGCAGATAAGTTCTCTAACGATACAGATGCTAAAATCGTTGATGGTGCTATTCCTGACGGTTACATGGCTCTTGATATTGGACCTAAATCAATCAAATTGTTCGAAAGTGTTCTTGCAGATGCTAAGACTGTTGTTTGGAATGGACCAATGGGTGTCTTTGAAATGCCTAAATTTGCTGAAGGTACTTTAGCAATTGGTCGTTTCTTAGGTACTTTGAAAGATGCTACTACTATCGTTGGTGGTGGTGACTCAACTGCCGCTGTTAAAGAATTAGGTGTTGCTGACAAGCTTACACATATTTCTACTGGTGGTGGAGCTTCACTTGAATACCTTGAAGGTAAAACTTTACCAGGTATCGCATGTGTTTCTAACAAAGACTAAATAATTAAAGCGTTGGTTAGTGCCAACGCTTTTTTATTTACTAGGTATTGAACTGAATTTCAGCTACAATAATAGTAAATGAGAGGAGGGTTCAAATGCGTATTCCGTTTATTGGTGGAAATTGGAAAATGAATTTGTCGCTTGAAGAAGCAATCAAGTTTGTTGAAGAAATTAAACCCAAATTACCAGCTGCTAACGTAGTGGAAACAGCAATTGCCGCGTCACCTCTCTTTTTGGAGTCGATGATTGAACACAATAGTGATAGTCCATTACAAATTACGGCAGAAAATTGTTTTTACAAGAATTGTGGTGCCTATACCGGCGAAGTTAGCCCCCAAGCTTTATCAGAAATGGGAGTTGGCTACGTAATTGTAGGGCACTCTGAACGCCGTCGTTACTTCAATGAGACTAACGACATCATTAATAAGAAAGTCCATGCGGTTTTAGACAATAAAATGGTTCCAATTATTTGTTGTGATGAAACAATGGGCCGCCTTGATAATGGTGATCATTTTTCCTGGGTTGTTAGCCAAGTAACGGCTGCCGTTCAAGGAGTATCTGAAGATGATGCTGCTAAAATTATAATTGCTTATGAACCTAGTTGGGCAATTGGAACTGGACACAGTGCTTCAACTGCTGAGGCAGAAGAAGGCTGTTATCTCATTCGGCAAACTCTTGCTGATATTTATTCCGATGAGATTGCTGATCAAATTCGCATTCTTTATGGTGGTAGTGTAACCGAAAAAAATATTGCTGCTTTGATGAAGGAACCAGATATTGATGGGGTACTTGCTGGGAAAGCCAGTCTTAGTCCAAATGAGTTTATTAAGCTCGCAAATTTTCAATCACTTAAATAATTGATTAAATCATTGCATTGTTGATTTTAAAACTGTAAAATTTAAGTGTAAATTAAATAAATTTAGTTAATTAAATTACTAAGGAGATTTATTATGTCACTTATTTCTGATGTATATGCACGCGAAGTCTTAGACTCACGTGGTAACCCAACTGTTGAAGCAGAAGTTTACACTGAAGATGGTGCTATGGGACGTGGAATCGTTCCTTCTGGTGCCTCAACTGGTGAACACGAAGCTGTTGAATTACGTGATGGTAACAAAGACCGTTTCGGTGGTAAAGGTGTTACAAAAGCCGTTGCTAACGTTAACGACAAAATTGCCAAAGAAATTATTGGTTACGATGTTACTGATCAACTAGGAATCGACCAAGCTATGATTAAGCTTGATGGTACTCCTAACAAAGCTAAATTAGGTGCTAACGCTATTTTAGCTGTATCAATTGCTGCTGCTAGAGCTGCTGCTGATGAACTTGGAACTCCTTTGTACAACTACTTAGGTGGATTCGATGCTCACGTATTACCAACTCCAATGATGAACGTTATCAATGGTGGTAAGCACGCTAACAACAAAGTTGATTTCCAAGAATTCATGATTATGCCTGTTGGTGCCCCAACATTTAGAGAAGCTGTTCGTATGGGTTCAGAAACTTTCCACGCCTTGAAAGCTATCTTAAATGAAAAAGGTTACTCAACTGCTGTTGGTGATGAAGGTGGATTTGCACCTGACTTGAAGAACAACGAAGAACCATTTGAAATTCTTATCGAAGCTATCAAACGTGCTGGTTACAAACCTGGTAAAGATATTGCAATCGCCTTTGACTGTGCTTCTTCAGAATTCTACGATCCAGAAACTAAGAAATACAACTTAGAAGGTGATGGTAAATCATACACTGCTTCTGAATTTGTTGACTTACTTGAAAGCATCGTAGACAAGTACCCAATTATCTCAATCGAAGATCCTTTGGATGAAAACGAATGGGAAGACTGGAAAGTTGCTACTGAAAAACTTGGTAAGAAAGTACAAATCGTTGGTGATGATTTATTTGTTACAAACACTGATTACCTTGAAAAAGGTATTAACATGGGTGTTGCAAACTCAATCCTTATCAAACTTAACCAAATCGGTACTTTAACTGAAACTGTTAACGCTGTTAACATGGCTAAAGAAGCTAGTTACACTGCAGTTATCTCACACCGTTCAGGTGAAACTGAAGATACTACAATTTCTGATTTAGTTGTTGCTCTTAATGCAGGTCAAATCAAGACTGGTTCAATGAGTCGTGGTGAAAGAATTGCTAAGTACAACCAATTAATGAGAATTGAAGACCAATTAGGTTCAGTTGCTCAATACAAGGGAATCCATGCGTTCTACAACTTATCTCGCCAAGCTCGCGAAGATATCATGAACAAATAATTAATTTCCGAGAAGAACTTCTAGCATTGCTAGAGGTTCTTTTTTATACATAATTTTAGTGATTAGTAAAAATTTTTAACTCGTGTTATAATTGTACATAGAATTTATAAGCCCTTTTTTAAAGTGGGTAGGAGGAAATTTCATTGACTAACTTCTTAATGATATTATTATGGATCGTTAGCATATTGATCATTGGCGCTGTTTTGATGCAACCATCAAAGAATAACGACGCAATGTCATCATTTACTGGTGGTGCCAGCGACTTATTTTCAGAATCAAAATCACGTGGATTTGAATCATTTATCCAAAAAGTTACCGTAATCTTAGGTATTGTGTTTTTTGCCATTGCATTAGTTTTAATGTGGGTATCACAACACTAATTAAGGGCTCCTGTATATTTCACAGGAGCTTTTTTGTATTTTAAAGTGTTTATAATTAAACAAAAAAATAAAAACGTTTATAATTAAAATAACAACAGATTTAAAATAAACGTAGAAGAGGAAAAAATATTGGAAGATAACAAATTAAAAAATGAGATCAAACAAGAACTTGCATCTCATCCAGATAACGCATATAGCGTTGAAAACCTTGCGGACGCATTAAAGTACCATGGTGCTGCTGCGTTTAAATTAATCGTACAAGAACTTGCTGTCCTTGAAAGAGAACGGACAGTTGTTGTTACTCATGATGGAAACTTCAAAATTAATCCTAGTGAATTAAAAATTGAAGGAGTTTTCCATTCTAACCCTAAAGGTTTTGGTTTCGTAGGCTTTGATGATGATCAAGAAGATGCATTTATTGCACCTGATGACACCATGAACGCTATGAACCTTGACCGAGTAGAAATCCAAATCACTAAACCTGCTGAAAAAGGTGGAGATCGTGGACCTGCTGCTAAAGTTACTAAAATTCTTGAACATCACTATACCCATGTCGTTGGTGAATTCTTCAAGACCACTGATGATCAAGGATACCTTGGTCAAGTTAAATTAAAAGACAAAAAATTAGCTGGCTACAGATGTTACATTACTGATGCCGGAATTAACCCTACCCCAGGAGAAGTTGTTTTAGCTGATATTACTGAATATCCAAATGCTAAGACTCCAGATAAGATTGTTGCCATTGCCAAACAAGTTATTGGTAGTGTTGATGATCCTGGTATTGATATCTTACAAATTGTGTACGCACATGATGTACCTTCACAATTCCCAGAAGATGTTATGCAAGAAGCAGATGCTATTCCTGATCACGTTTTACCTGAAGAAACTGAGGGTAGAGAAGATATTACTGATCAAGATTTAGTAACTATTGATGCTGAAGAATCAAAAGATTTAGATGATGCTGTTACTGCTTGGAAATTACCAAACGGAAACTATCATTTAGGTGTTCATATTGCTGATGTTAGCCACTACGTTACACCAGGTAGTTTACTTGATCGTGAAGCTTACAAACGTGGTACTTCAGTTTACTTAACTGACCGTGTTATTCCAATGTTACCAAGACGTTTATCAAACGGAATTTGTTCATTGAATGAAGCTCAACTTCGTTTATGTATGAGTTGTGACATGGAAATTAACCCACAAGGTAAAGTGGTTAAATCACGTATCCATCCATCAGTTATGCGTTCAAAAGCTCGTATGACTTACAACGCTGTAAATGCAATCATTGAAAATAAAGATCCAGAAACTCGCGAAAAGTATGCTGACTTAGTTCCAATGTTTGAAACTATGGATGAATTACACAAGATTCTTTACAAAGCACGTCGTGGTCGTGGTGCTATTGACTTTAATGATGATGAAGCAAAGATTATTGTGGATGCTGAAGGCCACCCAATTGATATTCAATTGAGAACTCGTGGTACTGCTGAACGTTTGATTGAATCATTCATGTTAGCAGCTAATGAAACTGTTGCTGAAACTTACTACAAGCTTAAAGTACCATTCATTTACCGTATCCATGAAACTCCAGATGCAACTCGTGTTAAAGAATTCTTTGAATTCCTAACTGCTTTTGGTATCAACGTTAAATCAGATCCAGATCATTTGGAACCTAAGACCTTACAAAGCGTTTTGGCTAAAGTTGCTGGTACTCCAGAAGAAGCAATGGTTTCAGTTATGTTACTTAGAAGTATGCAACAAGCTAAGTATAGTGACAAAAACGTTGGTCACTTTGGTTTAGGTGCTAAGTATTATACTCACTTTACTTCACCAATTCGTCGTTACCCTGATATGTTTATTCACCGTTTAATTCACTTCTATGAAGAAAATGGTATTAATGACGCTACTAAAGCTAAATACGCTGATGTTGTTGGTGAAGTTGCTGTTCATTGTTCAGAAACTGAACGTCGTGCCGTTGATACTGAACGTGCCGTAAACGCAATGATGAAAGCTGAATACATGAGTGACCGTATCGGTGAAGAATTTGACGGTGTGGTAAGTTCTGTAATGAAATTCGGTATTTTCGTTGAATTACCAAATACTGTTGAAGGTTTAGTTCATATTAGTCGTATGAAAGATGACTACTACCAATACGTTGAAAAATACATGGCATTAGTTGGTCGTAACACTAAACGTACATTTAAGATTGGACAAGATATCCGAGTTAAATGTGTGGGTGTAGATGTTGATCAAAGTGCTGTTGATTTTGAAATTGTTGATGTAGAAAAGACTCCAACTAGTGATCTTTTACCAAAACAACAAAACCATACTCGTGGTCGTTTTAACAACGCTGGTCGTGGAAACAACAATAACCGTGGTGGTCGTCGTAATAACGATAAAAAGAATGGTAACAAAAATGATGGTAACAAGTCATCACACAGTTTTACAATTAAAAAACGTAAATAGGGATTGATTAAAATGGTCAAAAAGAAGAGTAAGCCAAATGACGATAATGTGATGGCTACTAATCGAAAGGCTCGACATGATTATTTCATTGAAGAAACTTTCGAAGCAGGAATTGCATTAACTGGGACTGAAATTAAGTCGGTTAGAGAACGTCGGGTTACTTTGAAAGACGGATTCGTTTCATTTAGAAATGGTGAAGCATATCTTCAAAATGTTCATATTAATGAATATACAGAAGGTAATCAATTTAACCATGATCCATTGCGCAGTCGTAAGTTATTATTGCATAAGAAAGAAATTAGAAAGCTTTCTGATGCAGTTCAGACTAAAGGGGTTACCGTTGTACCACTTAAGATGTACTTAAAGCATAATTTTGCGAAAGTATTGATTGGAGTTGCAAAAGGTAAACACGAATATGACAAACGTCACGATATTAAAGCGCGTGATCAAAAACGTCAAATTGACCGTGTAATGAAACACTATTAAATAAAAAAAGAACAGTTATGCTGTTCTTTTTTTATTGGCATTTATGTTAAGATATTCACGAGGTGAAAAAGTTGAGACGATTTATTGATAATGATTGGTGGCCAATATTACTACCAGAATTTGAAAAACCATACTATCAAAAGCTACGGGCCTTTTTAGTAGAAGAATACGATAATCATACGATTTATCCAGCTATGAATCATATTTTTCAAGCTTTTGAATGGACTCCATTTAGTGATACTAAAGTGGTCATTTTAGGACAGGATCCTTATCATGGACCACACCAAGCGATTGGAACTAGTTTTGCGGTGGAACCAGGTGTTAAAATTCCACCATCTTTACGTAATATCTATAAGGAACTTGATAATGATTTAGGTATTAAGCCAGTTAATCATGGTTACTTGAAGAGCTGGGCAGAACAGGGTGTTTTATTACTAAATTCTGTTTTGACAGTTCGAGATGGTGAAGCTTTCTCTCACAGAAATGAAGGCTGGGAAAAGTTAACTGATTATGCGATTCATGCTTTATCAGAACGACCAGAACCAGTAGTCTTCATTTTATGGGGGAATGCGGCACGTAAGAAGGTTAGCCTAATTGATACTAAAACTAACATTGTGATTGAATCAGCGCACCCCAGTCCTTTGTCTGCCAATCGTGGTTTTTTTGGTTCCCGTCCATTTTCTAGAACTAATGCGGCTCTAGAGGCGATGGGGGAAAAACCAATTAATTGGCAACTACCAGAAAATGTTAAAATGGAACGATAGGAGAATACGATGGATTTATTTGAAAGTTTAAAAAGCAAAATTAAAGGTCGTAAAATTAAATTAGTTTTTCCTGAAGGGGAAGACGAACGAATTATTTCAGCTGCTAGCCGATTAGCTGCAGATGATTTAGCATTTCCAATTTTATTAGGTAACGAAGATGAAATTAGAGCAACTGCTAAAGCCCTTGGGGTAGATCTTGATGGTATTGAAATTGTTGATATTGAAAAAGTATCTGGTGAAGTTCGCCAACAAATGGTACAAGCAATTGTAGAACGCCGAAAAGGCAAAACAACTGCTGAACAAGCAAGTGAATGGTTAAAAGATCCTAATTACTTTGGAACCACTATGGTTTATATGGGTGATGTTGATGGGATGGTATCAGGTGCAGCTCATCCAACTGGTGATACAGTTCGTCCAGCACTTCAAATTATTAAAACTAAGCCAGGGGTAAAATTAATTAGCGGTTCATTTGTAATGCAAAAAGGTGATGAACGTTACTTATTTGCTGACTGTGCTATTAACATTAATCCTAACGAACAACAATTAGCTGAAATTGCCGTTGAAAGCGGTAAAACTGCTCGTTTATTTGATATTGATCCTCGTGTAGCTTTATTAAGTTTTTCAACTGATGGTTCAGCTAAGAGTCCTGAGGTCGAAAAAGTTCACAATGCTACTAAATTAGCTCAAGAAATGGATCCAGCAATGCCAATTGATGGTGAAATGCAATTTGATGCTGCAATTGTTCCATCAGTTGCTAAAGCTAAATTTCCAGGATCAGACGTTGCTGGAAATGCAACTGTCTTTGTGTTCCCAGAACTTGAAGCTGGAAACATTGGCTACAAAATTGCTCAACGGTTAGGTGGATTTGAAGCTATTGGACCAATCCTACAAGGATTAAACAAACCAGTTTCTGATTTATCACGTGGTTGTAACGCAGAAGATGTTTATAAAGTAGCAATTATTACTGCTACTCAAGCCTTAGCTGATGAGGCATAGCATGAAATTTACAGTAACTGACCCTAGTCAAACCCAACGTTTAGGGAAAGAATTAGCTAACCAATTACAACCAGGTGATGTTTTGTTACTTGATGGTGATTTAGGAGCTGGAAAAACAACCTTTACGAAAGGTCTAGCTAAAGGATTAGGCATTAAACGTAATATTAAAAGCCCCACTTTTACCATTATCCGTGAATACCAAGAGGGACGTATCCCGCTATACCATATGGATGTATATCGTCTTGAAACTGGTGGTAGTGAAGAACTTGGTCTTGATGAATACTTTAACGGTGATGGTGTCAGTGTCGTAGAATGGTCTAAATTTGCTGAAGATGAATTACCAGCTAATTATCTACGTCTTAAATTTACACGATTAGATAATCTTGGTGATAGTAACCGTGAGATTGAATTAATTGCTAAAGGACAACATTTTAATGATATTCTAACGTCGGGAGTATTGAGTTTAGATGAATAATGAGGTAGAAGTTGGATTACGCGCGGCGGATGCTGAAGATGCAACAGCAATGCTTAAATTACTTAAACAGTTAGAATCCGAATCAAATTTTTTTGAATTAGATGCTGATTTGGATTCAGTAACGGCTGAACAAGAAGCACGGCAAATTGAATTGATGAATGCATCTGGAACCAATTTGATTTTGTTAGCCACAGTAGGTGACCAATTAATTGGAATTGCAACTGTTGAACAAATTAATGACAGTACTGGTGAATTAGGTGTGGCAGTTTTAAATGACTTTCAACATATGGGATTGGGAACAATGTTAGTTGACGAGTTAATTAACTGGCAAGAAAATTATAGTAACCTTGATCAATTGGAGTTGGAAGTGAAAAAAGATAATTCAGTTGCAATTCATATTTATCAAAAGCTTGGATTTGAACAAATATCTGAAACTGATAAAACAATTTGGATGGGGAAAAACAATGATTATAAGTCGTTATAATTTAGTTTTTATTTTACATGTGATATAATAAATTCATTGATACGTTAGGTTTTTCGATTTTTTAAGGTTTTTTATTTTTTATGAGATAACTTCCTTGATTTGATTCAATCTGCGCAACTTTAATAAATTATGGAGGTATACTACTATGAAACAAGGAACTGTTAAATGGTTTAATGGTGATAAAGGTTACGGTTTTATCACTACTGATGATGGTGATGTATTCGTACATTTCTCAGCAATCAACAAAGACGGATTCAAGACTCTTGATGAAGGCGAAAAAGTTACTTTAGACGTTGAAGATGGCGATCGTGGCCCACAAGCTACAAACGTTACTCCAATCAACTAATTGTAATTTTAAAGAAGATAAACAAGGACATTAAGTTCTTGCTTATCTTCTTTTTTTATTGTCAAAAAATCCCTAATTCGATTGAATTAGGGATTTTAATTTAAATAGTAGCAACAAATGGACGAATGGCGTCATCACCGAATTCTTGATGCTCATGAATGAGAATATTAGCACAGGCTAAACTGTCATCTAGTGCATTATGATGATGTTCCAATTCAATTCCAAGGTTTGCACTGACCGTGTTTAATTTATGATTTTCAAAGTTGGGATAAAATTTACGTGATGTTTTGACCGTATCTAAAGTTTGATAATGGGGCATTGGTAAACGATAACGTTCAATACTTTTTTTCAAAACACTATTATCAAAACGGTTATTATGGGCAATTACTAACCGATTCCGTTTGAAAAATGGTTTAATAATCTCCCAAACTTCTGGAAACGTGGGTGCATCAACAACGTCCGCACTATGAATTCCATGGACTTGAATATTACGCCAATTAAACTCAGTTTCTGGATTAATTAGTGAGTAAAATTCATTCACGACTTGATCATCACGAACTACGGTAATGGCTACCGAACAGGCACTAGCACGTTGACTAGCAGCTGTTTCAAAGTCAATTGCGACAAAGTTCATATTCTTTCTCCTATTTGACAGGTTTATTTAAAATTAGTTGAAGGGGACAATGATCAGATCCAGGGACAGTATCCATAATCGTAGTAATCCGAACATCCTTAACCAAGTCATTTGAAATAATAAAATAATCTAAGCGCCAACCATGATTATCACGACGAGCATGACCACGATAACTCCACCAAGTGTATTTATTGGTTTCATCAGGGTGAGTTTCACGATAGATATCAGTAAATCCAGCAGCTAGTAAATCTGTCATTTGTTGACGTTCTTCATTAGTAAATCCAGCGGCATGATGATGTTCTTCCGGATTATAAATATCAGCATCTTCGTGAGCAATATTTAAATCACCATTGATAATGACAGCTTTTTGACTCTTTAAATCTGAAACAAACTTGATAAATTTTTGATCCCATGCAAGTTTATAATCTAAACGTTCGAGTTTTTCACCCGCATTAGGAGCATAGACGTTTACAACAAAATAATCTGCATATTCAAGAGTAAGCGCACGTCCTTCAGGATCCTGATTGTTTCCATCAACCCCTAAAATCACACGATCAGCTTTATGTTTGGTAAATGTAGCAGTACCTGCATAACCAGGTTTATCTGCATAATTCCAGTACTGATAGTAGTTATTAGGAAGTTCTAACTCAACTTCATTTGGTTCGACGCGAGTTTCTTGAACACTAAAAAAATCTGCATTAGCAGCATTAAAGAATTCATAAAAATTATTTTTGAGAATGGCACGGATACCATTCACATTCCATGTAATAAAATTCATAGTGGATATCCCCCTTAATGAATAAATTATATCACTATCTTATTGCAGAATGGTTTTCGTTCTTCCTACGTGATAAAATAGTAAAGGCTACGTGAAAGGAAGAAAAAACGATGGCAATTGATCTACATAATGAATTTAAAGATATTAAAATATTAAAAAATGAACCATTATCAAAATATTCTTGGACTAAAACTGGTGGAAAAGCAGATTATTTAGCTTTTCCTAAAACATATAAAGAAACAGAAACGTTACTTAAATTTGCTAATGCCAATGACATTCCCGTTACAGTATTGGGAAATGCAAGTAATTTAATCGTGCGTGATGGTGGAATTCGTGGTTTAACGATGATTTTAACCGATATGAATGATATTCATGTTGATGGTGATCATGTAATTGCGGAAGCCGGAGCTGCATATATTGAAGTTACTAAGGTAGCTCAAGCTGCTGGTCTATCTGGACTCGAATTTGCTGCCGGAATTCCTGGAAGTATTGGTGGCGGTGTTTACATGAATGCCGGTGCTTATGGTGGAGAAACCGAATATGTACTAGAATCAGCTACTATCTTGACTCATCAAGGTAATATTGTGGAAATGTCACATGATGAATTAGATTTTGGTTATCGTCATAGTAAAGTGCAAGAAACTGGTGGGGTAGTATTAGCTGCTACTTATAAGCTTGAAAAAGGAAATAAGGATTTAATCCAAGCAGAAATGGATCATTTAAACTACTTACGTAAATCAAAACAACCACTTGAATATCCTTCTTGTGGAAGTGTATTTAAACGTCCTGTTGGTCACTTTGCTGGTAAGCTAATTCACGATGCTGGATTACAAGGTTACCGTTCTGGTGGCGCTGAAGTATCAACGAAGCATGCTGGATTTATTGTGAATGTTGATCATGCCACTGCTACTGACTATCTTAATGTAATTAAACATGTACAAGAAACAGTATTTAAAGATTCTGGAATTCATTTACAAACTGAAGTTCGAGTAATTGGACAAGAATAATAAAAAGGCAACTATCTTTTTTGATAGTTGCCTTTTTATTATTCTTGTGGATTATCATCAGTGGTAGAAATAATTGTATAAATCCAATAAATCATTAATTGCACAATGGTCATTAAAATCACAAAAGTTACCATTTGTTGATTCCACATGGTCATGAATAATTTGATATAAAACTTAGGATTAGCAAGAAGGTAGACTGTGTGAACTCGTAAGAAACGACCAATGTATAATCCTACTGAACTAAGAAAAATTAAAAAAGCGGTCATAATGAAATCTGTAAATCGATTTTCTAAGTGTAATCGTTTATTAATTGCCTTTGCGACATGAACCATCCCCCAAAAACCAATGAATGCACATACTAGCGCACTGATTAAGAGACAGGTATAAAGGAACCAAATGTGTCCATCAAGCTTGAGTAGTCCGTTTAAACCATTAGGATGAAGCCATGAAAGGTGGAGTAAATCAGTTAGAATATATGGGGCATTAGGATAAAACATTAGCCAAATTAAGGTAAGAATCCAAAAAACAAAGATATTTTGTTTTGGTTTATCACCAATGTGAAAACTTACTTCAATTGGAATGTATCCTAAAAACGTATTGAGTAATAAGAAACCAAAAATGGAATCTTTGATGAATAATTTAATAAAAACTAGCCAAATTAAGAAAAATAAACGAATTTGCCATATTTTTTGTTTTGTCATAAGAATCTCCTCGTATTTATCATAACTAAATTAAACCGCAAATGGGGTTAAAAAACTATTAATTTGTATAATTTATTTGCTATGTGATACAAAAAAGTAGGCTATAACTAAGTTATACAGAGTGTTATAATTATATAGTAATATTTGCAGGGAGGAACGCCGACTGATGGGAATCGATTGGGGCAACATTTTAACACTACATAATTTAAGTAATATCCTAGATATTTTAGTTGTCTGGGTATTAATATACGAATTAATCATGCTTTTACGGGGAACTCGTTCAATTCAACTTTTCCGTGGAATTATCATTTTAATTTTAGCTAAGGTCATTAGTTTATACCTTGGCTTAACCATGACCTCCTGGATTCTAGATCAAGTAATTAATTGGGGAGTTATTGGAATTATTGTCGTTTTTCAACCAGAAATTCGAAGAGCATTGGAAAAATTGGGTCGAAGTTCAGTTTTTGGACAGTCACAACAAGAAAATGTTAAGGTTGAAAAGCTAATTAAAGCTTTAGACGGTGCTATTCAATATATGTCAAAGCGTCGAATTGGGGCTTTGATGAGTATTCAAATGAAAACTGGCTTAGAGGAATACATCGAAACAGGAATTCCTTTGGATGCAGATGTATCTAGTCAATTATTGATTAATATTTTCATTCCAAATACTCCATTACATGATGGGGCAGTTATTATTAAAGATTTCCGAGTGGCTTCGGCTGCTTCATATCTTCCTTTATCACAAAGTAATTTAATTCCGAAAGAATTAGGAACAAGACATCGTGCAGCAGTTGGTATTTCTGAAGTTACTGATGCCATTACGATAGTTATTTCTGAAGAAACTGGTGAGGTTTCGATTACGAGAAATAACGAATTACTTCGTGGTATGACACAAAATGATTATTTGAAGTATTTAAGAAGTCAATTAATTGTGACTGATAAAAACCATCAAAATTTCTTTAATGATGTGGCCGAATTTTTTGGTAAAAAATTTGGAGGTCATAAATAATGAAAAAGTTTTTTGGAAGTAAGGCATTTTGTTTAATAATTTCACTTATTGCATCATTAGCGTTATTCTTTATGGTACATGATTATAAGTTGGGTCAAATTAATTCAAGTGCCCAAACTGATAACCAACAACTGACTTCAAATGAAACGCGTGATGTCGAAGTTCCTTTACAATTAAATGTTAATTCAGATCGATATTTCGTTATGGGGTATCCTAATAAAATTAAAGTTTCTTTGACTGGACCATCTGCCTTAGTTACAACCACCGCTAATACGCAAAATTTTAAAATTTCGGCTGATTTAAGCGATTTGGGCACTGGAAAACATACTGTTAAATTAAAACAATCAGGATTAAATTCTGAGGTAAAGGCTAGTCTTAAACCCAAAACCATTACAGTGAATATTCAGGAACGTGAAACAGATACTTATCCAGTGGAAGTTGATTATCGTTCTAAAGCTGTTGCAAATGGATATAAAGTTAATAAGGTCTTGAAAGATATTAAGAAAGTTAATATTACTGGACCAAAAGATGAGATGAAAAAGATCAAAAAAGTTGTTGCCAAAGTAAAACTTGGTCATGATGTTAATAAAAATGTAAAACAAACTACGGTAATAGATGCTTTAGATGCTAATGGTAAAACTGTCAATGTTGTAATATCACCTTCTACTACAACTGTTAAACTTCAAATCGAAAAAGATAATGATTAATAAGGATGGATAAAATTATGAAATATTTTGGAACTGATGGAATTCGTGGAGTTGCTAATAAAGAACTAACCCCTGAACTAGCTTTTCGTGCTGGACGTGCTGGTGGCTATGCATTAACTAAACGGAGTGCTGAAGATCACCAACCCCGTGTTTTGGTTTCCCGTGATACACGAATTTCAGGACAAATGTTAGAAGACGCATTGGTTGCTGGAATGTTATCCGTTGGAATTGAGGTAATTCGCCTTGGAATTGTTACTACTCCAGGAGTTGCATATTTAGTTCGTGACCAAAATGCGGATGCAGGGGTCATGATTACTGCCTCACATAATCCTGCTGAATATAATGGAATCAAATTCTTTGGTGGTGATGGTTATAAGTTATCAGATGATATTGAAGAAGACATTGAAAAAATGTTAGAAAGTGATGTCGATGATTTACCACGTCCTTCTGCTAAGGGATTAGGAACAGCTGCTGCTTACAACGAAGCTGGTCAAAAGTACCTTCACTTCTTGGCACAAAGTATTCCTGATAACTTAGAAGGAATCAAAGTGTCCGTTGATGCAGCTAATGGGGCTACAAGTGCTTTAATGCCACGGTTATACGCTGACTTAGGTCTTGATTTCAAAACGATGGCCACTACTCCGAATGGAATTAATATTAATGATAATGTCGGTTCTACTCATCCAGAACAATTACAAAAAATGGTTGTTGAAAATGGTTCCCAATTAGGAATTGCTTTTGATGGCGATGGTGATCGTTGTATCGCGGTTGATGAAAAAGGTAACTTAGTTGATGGTGATAAGATTATGTACATTTGTGGTAAATACATGGATGAACATGGTCGCTTGAAACATGACACAATTGTTACTACTGTTATGAGTAATCTTGGTATGTACAAAGCAATGGAAGCCCATGGTATGAAGAGTGTCAAAACTAAAGTTGGTGACCGTTATGTTGTTGAAGAAATGAACAAACACGGTTACAACTTAGGTGGGGAACAATCTGGACATATCGTCTTTTTAGACTTTGGAACTACTGGTGATGGAATGTTAACTAGTATCCAATTAATGTCAATCATGAAAGAAACTGGTAAGAAACTATCAGAACTAGCAGATGAAGTTACTAAGTACCCCCAAAGTTTAATTAATGTAACAGTTAAAGATAAGAAACATGCTATGGATCCACAACCAGTTAAAGATATTATTGCTAAAGTTGAAACTGAAATGAACGGCGATGGACGCATTTTAGTAAGACCTAGTGGAACTGAACCATTACTTCGTGTGATGGTGGAAGCGCCAACTCAAGCAGAAAGTAATGATTATGCACAACGAATTGCGGATGTTGTTGCTGAAAATAATAAATAGTAGATAAAAAAGATTGAACTTTAATTAGTTCAATCTTTTTTTATTTTCCGGGAAAAATTATATTGATTTTTACGTATTTATACATTGATAACTAAATAGTTATAGAAAATTAATTGACTATGCAATTAATATACATCATAATCTTTAGTCGTATAAAAATATATGACTATTTTACAAAAATAATAGGAGAAATATATTTATGATTATCTTTCCATCGAAAACAATGGCCCGTAAGCTTGGCATGATAGTAAAGGGGCGTCGTGAAGACCTTCATATGTCACAAGTAGAGTTAGCAAAAGGACTTTGTACCCAAGCTACAATTAGTACTTTAGAGAATAAAGGATGTTTCAAATCATGGGAAATTGTACCACAAATCTTTGAAAAATTACGCTTAGATTTGAACGATTTAGAAAATGATTGTCATTATCGTTATGGTGAAAAAAAGCTAATTCAGATTGAAAAAAATTTATTAACACATAATTTTACAAAGGCACAAAATCGATTAAATAAAATCAAAAAAGAAAATTTAGATACGACAAATTTAATTGCCCGATTTAAATGTAGTAGTGGATATATTGATTTATTTGTTAATAACAATCAAGATGCAGCTATTAGTAAATTTCAGTCTATAATTGATAAACATCAGACACGTGATAACCAGCTAACAATTGGTTGGTCGTATTTAGGCTTAGCTTTAGCGTATTACCAAATTGAATTGCAGCAACAAACTAGATATTATTTGAATTTTGCGATTAAATCTTTACATCTATGCTTAAATAAGAAATCTGAAGCACGTGATTTTTATTCTGCAATTAGATTTGGATTATCATTAGTAATTATGATTAATAAATCAGCCGATTTTGATCAAGCATTAACTGAAATTAATTTACTTATAACTAGATTGAAACAGTATCGTTCATTTTATTGTTTACATGATTTATATGAATTAAAGGGTGACTGTTTCGCTAATTTAAACCAAAAAGAAAAAGCTGCCAAATATTATGACCAAGCCAATCAAATTCAAGGTCTATATTCGTACAGCAATTTTCAAAAGTTAAGTCAGTTAATTAATTGATTTTCTTTTTTGATTCTTTAGGATTGATTAATTGATTCTTTAAGTTAGTTCTAACCACTAAGACATCCGTTTTAGCAGTTCTAGTTACATATTCCGTAACTGATCCTACCAATAAACGTGCAACTGCATTTAAACCAGTAGCACCAATCATAATTAAATCAGTTCCAAGTTGTTCTGGAAGTTCTTTAGCAATAATAGTTTTGGGAGCACCATATTCAATTGAATAATCAACGTTTTCTAAACCACTAGCTTGGGCTTCAGCAACATACTTTTCAAGCGTATTTTTAGTTTTTTCCGTTACTTCGCTAACAATTGACGTATCAAAGCTTGAGATATCTTGGAAAGTTCTAGTATCAATAACATGAACGATGTGAAGATATGCTTTATTTCTTTTAGCAACGGCAACGGCTTTTTTGAATGCTAATTCAGCACCATATGAACCATCAACTGGAACTAAAATATTACGGTATTCTTGTAACATAGTAATCACCTCATTGTTTTATTTACTTAATTGTAGTCTTAACAAATTAAAATTCCAATTATTTATTGATAAATTGCATAATTAATAATTCTGGAATAACACAGCAAATGCATCCTAAAATTAAAGTAATTATAATTAAAATTAGACTATTAGTTAGGGCAGCAGCAAAACCAATTATGGCAACGATAATTAAAATGATACCGCTATATTTTAAGATTTTGCTCAATGTAACGTTATTTTGGGGATTAAACATGAGAAATGGTGTTTTAGTATGTTTTAAAAAGTAAATTCCATTTCCAAATAGTAGGGCTGAAAAAAGAATTACTAATACTTTAATGGCCATTTTGAACTCCTTCATTTGCTTTATTGAGCCTATCATATTGTTGCGACAAGGCTGTTTCAAATTTACCGTTTTCTTTTGGATGATAATATTTAGCATCTTTAATTTTATCTGGTAGATATTGTTGGGCCACCCAATCATTAGGATAATCATGGGGGTATTTATAACCAACAACTCCTAATTTTTCCGCTCCTTTATAGTGAGCATCGCGCATTGATTTAGGAATTTCACCATAATTACCAGTTTTAACGTCAGCTACTGCTTCATTCATTGCGACGTAGGCTGAGTTTGATTTAGGTGATAAACATAATTCAATAATTGCATTGGATAAGGGAATTTGTCCTTCTGGTAAACCTAATCGATCAGCTGCTTGGACAGCAGTAACCATTCTGGCACAAGCTGCTGGATTGGCTAAGCCAATATCTTCATAAGCAATCACCATTAAACGACGAGTAAGGGAGTTTAAATCACCAGCTTCAATTAAACGAGCGGCATAATGAAGGGCGGCATTAACATCCGAACCACGAATAGATTTTTGTAACGCAGAAATAACGTTGTAATGTGCGTCACCATTTTTATCCTGAGTTAAGGCCTTCCGTTGTAAACAGGATTCGATATCTTTTAAAGAAACATGAATTACCCCATCAACTGGTTTAGTAGATTTAACGGCTAATTCAAGTGCGTTTAAAGCACTTCGTAAATCTCCGTTGGTACTATGGGTGAGAAAGTTCATAGCTTCAGGGGCAATTTTTACGTTTAAATTACCGAGTCCATTTTCTTTATCGTGCAATGCTCTTTCAACGGCTATTTTAATATCGTCACTTGAAAGGGGGTTAACTTGGAAAATTTGGGTTCTGGAACGGATAGCAGGACTGATATTAATATAGGGGTTTTCAGTAGTTGCCCCAATTAAGATAATTTGGCCACTTTCGAGGAGCGGTAACAGGAAATCTTGTTTGGTTTTATCTAGTCGATGAATTTCATCTAAAAGTAAAACAACAGTTCCGCTCATTTTGGCTTCTTCAGCGACAATTTGTAAATCTTTTTTAGTATCAGTTGCAGCATTCAAAATGCGAAATGCATACTTGGTAGATCCAGCAATGGCACTTGCAATACTAGTTTTACCAGTACCAGGTGGACCATAGAGAATCATGGAAGATAGCATTTTAGCTTGAACCATTCGTTGAATGATTTTGCCAGGACCAACTAAATCTTGTTGTCCGACAATTTCATCAACCTTTTTTGGTCGCATGCGATATGCTAATGGTTTTTGCATATTAGTCCTTTCTATTTGTTAAATAATTTTTGCCAGAATGATTTTTTTGGTTCATCCGGAGCATTTGTTTCGGTAACTGGTTCATGAAAAGCAACATCAGGTTCGTTGATTGCAGTTTTGGCAGCTACGACAACTGCATAATCATTTGGGTTGGTTCCATAAATTTTATCAGTAGTTAACGTAAACTTGGCATTGTTTTTAGTTGCAATTTTAATATAAGGACTTTGTTGAGAAGAGGGGATATTTCCATTAATAATAATTGTTAGGGAATTATCTGATTGAATTAGTTTTTCTACTGCTGCAATTGCAGCAGGTTGATAGACCTCTGAATTTTTAATTGCCAGGGCAACCCGTTCTCTAAAAGTTCCTAAGTAACGCCGTTGCTCATCAGGATTTATTTTGGGAGTGCCACCATTCATTGCCTGATCTAAACGGTTTTGAACATTTTCATTTTCAACAGTCATTTTATTGATACTCCTTAATTTTAATAATTTAATTGTAACATTAATAAAAAAGAGCATACAAAAAAGCGGTCTCATACGAGATCGCTTTTTTTAGATACTTAATATTAACGGTTGTAGTATTCAACAACTAATGAAGTATCGATGTTTGCATTCAATTCATCTGGTTGTGGAAGACGAGTTAATGTACCTTCAAGCTTATCTGCATCAAATGATACGTAAGCAGGACGGCTAACAACGGCTTCAACAGCTTCAGTAATGATAGTCATGTTTTTTGACTTTTCACGAACAGCAATAACTTGACCAGGTTTAACATCGTATGATGGAATATCAACACGTTGACCATCAACAGTGATGTGACCATGGTTAACTAATTGACGTGCTTGACGACGAGTAGTTGCTAAACCTAAACGGTAAACAATGTTATCTAAACGTTGTTCAAGTTTGATTTCGAAGTTATCACCATGTTTACCTTCACGAATTTTACCAGCCTTTAAGAAAAGAGCGTAGAATTGACGTTCAGTAAGTCCATACATGTAACGCATTTTTTGCTTTTCACGTAATTGAACACCGTATTCTGAAAGTTTTTGGCGACGGCCTTGACCGTGAACACCAGGAGCGTAAGGACGACGTTGTAATTCTTTACCAGTACCTGATAATGAAATACCAAGACGACGAGAAATTCTCCAGCTTGGACCTGTATATCTTGACATAATTGAATCCTCCAATAAATTTTTTGGAGTAAAATAAACGTTGCACACTTAGTATTCGTGCATATTCCTCAGAACTTTCACCTCAGCAGCTGTGGGTTACTAATTAGACTAACTTAATAGCAAGAACATGTTGACGAGCTTACCGTGTACTGCTGCATTATTTTACACAAAATATATTATATCGTGAATAATGCTTAAAAGTCAATGAAATCAGTAATATATTTGCGGAAAGTAAGGAAATAGGGTCTGATTTTATGTTATAATTCAAAATATAGCACCATATACATATTAAATTATAAAAAGGGCGGATAGCATGCTTAATGCAATTATTGGTATTGTTGTAATTATTGCAATTATTTATATCTCAATTGTTGTTTACCAAAAACATCTTTTGAAGTTAGCAGATAAAATGCAAAATGAGGTTACTAACTTTAAAAACTTAAAGTTAGATGAAGATTTTACAAAAGTTAAGGAATTGGGATTAATTGGTGATTCACTTGAGAAAATCAATGAAACTTACACTAGTTTTGAGAACATCACTAAAGATGATTTGCCTAAGTTAGTTAGTCTTTTAGATGAGATTAAAACCAGTTCAAATGGAATTAATTTTCTAAAAACTCGAGATTTATCTGATGAAGCAGAAACTAAGATTGAAGAAATTGCGACTGGCTTAGATCATATCCAGAGCGTATTAGATGAAACTGCTAAATTGGAAAAAGAACATAAAGAAGCCGTTTCTGACTTAGAAAAGCGCTACAAGCAATTACGCAAAATTCTTTTAACTAAGAATAGCGAGTTTGGACCAGCTTTAGATGCATTAGAAGGACACTTGTCTGAAATTGAAAAAACATTTGATGATTTTTCTAGTCTAACGGCTAAGGGTGATCATACAAATGCTGAAAAAATATTAGTTGATTTAAATCAGGCAACTATTGATTTAGAAACGGTTGTTAAGGAAATTCCAGCTTTATATCAAGCGAACCATACTAAGTTTAACAATCAAATTAATGAAATTAACGATACTTACCAACAAATGCGTGGTGAAGGTTATGCATTTGATAATGATGACTTTACCGTTACGCTTACAGAATTACGTCAATCTGTAAATGATAATCTTACTAGTATTCGCAATCTAGATGTTAAATTCGTTAAAGATAGTGATGATGAAATTGAAAGTCGGATTAATGATTTATACGACAAAATGGAAGCCCAACTAAAAGCCCGCACTTTTGTTGAAAAAAACATTCAACAAACTGGTAAATTTATTGAGCATGCATACTATCAAAATAAGTCACTAGATGAAGAACTTGAACAGTTAAGTCATAATTATTCATTAGAACATGGTGAAATTGACACTACAAAACAACTTGGTGTTAAAATAAACAAAATCGGTAAAGAACATGAAGCTGATTTGAATGATATTAATAATGGACATGCAGTTTATACTGAAATTGCTACCAATATCAAAGATTTCAAAACTGAATTAACTACGATTGAAAAGAAACAAATGGCCTTGAACGATTCAATCTCTGAATTTAGTGATGAAGAAAAAGAAGCACATCAGGATTTAAGTGATTTAAGTACTGAATTACATGCAATTGAACGTAAAATTGAAAACTTAAACCTTCCTGGAATTGCTGATGATTATAGTGATTACTTTGGAATTGTAGCGGATGAAATTAAACATTTAGATTCGACTATGAACAAAGTTAAAATCAGTATGGATGACGTAAAAAAACAATTAGAACAAATTAAGTCTGATCGTAATACTTTACAAGAAAAAACTGATGATTTAATTGATCAATCAATTTTAGCTGAACAAGTAATGCAATATGCTAATCGTTATGTTGGTAACGTTCCAGAAATTGATACTGCTTTGAATAAAGCAAAAGATTTATTTGATCATAAGTTTAAATATGGCGATAGTTTGTCAACTATGGCGAATGCAATAGATAAAGTAGAACCAGGAGCATATAAACGAATTGAAGATCGTTACTATGCAAATAAAGCTAAAAATCTTAAAAAATAATAATTAACCAGGCCGATTATTTTCGACCTGGTTTCGTTTTCTAATGGGAGGAACTATGATTTATTTTGATAATAGTGCAACTACTAAAGTTGATGATGATGTTTTAAATACTTATCAAAAAGTTAGTGAAAATTACTGGGGGAATCCTTCAAGTTTGCATAATTTTGGGGAAAAGTCATTCAATTTGTTGCAACAATCACGGAAACAAATTGCTGATATTCTAGGAGTACAACCAGCTGAAATTTACTTTACTAGTGGTGGTACTGAAGGGGATAACTGGGTAGTCAAAGGAACAGCAATGGCCAAACGTGAATATGGGAAACATATTATTACTACCTCAATTGAACATGCAGCGGTTAAAAATTCAGCTGCAGCATTAGAATCTTTAGGATTTGATGTTACTTATCTACCAGTAGATGCTGAAGGTCGAGTTTCTGCTAAGGATCTTGAAGCTGCCATTCGTCCCGATACCATTTTAGTGTCAATTATGGCCGTTAATAATGAAGTTGGATCAATTCAGCCACTTGATGAAGTTGCAGAAGTATTGAAAAAATATCCTAAGATTCATTTCCATGTGGATGCTGTTCAAGGAATGGCTAAGGGAATTCATGACTTGATTTTTAATGATCGAGTTGATTTCGTTACGTTCTCAGGTCATAAATTTCATGCACCACGCGGAATTGGATTTATCTACGGAAAGAATGGTCGTAAACTTAGTCCTTTGATGGATGGTGGTGGACAAGAACGCGGTCAACGTAGTGGTACCGAAAATCTTCCTGCTATTGTGGGAATGTCTAAAGCAGTTCGTATCATCAAAGATAATGAAGCTAAAAGTATTGCTGAAGAACAAGCCATTCGTGAAAAAATTTATAACCACATCAGTCAATTTGATAAAGTTGAAGTTTTCTCACAATTAAATGATCATTTTGCTCCCCATATTCTTTGCTTTGCAATTACCGGTGTGAAAGGTGAAACTATCGTACATGCTTTTGAAAAAGAAGGCATTTACATCTCAACTACCAGTGCTTGCTCTTCTAAAAAGGGTGTTACATCTGGTACACTAGATGCAATGGGAATTCCACAAGAAGTTGCAAAAAGTGCAGTTCGTGTTTCATTAGGCGATCATAATAAATTATCTGAAGCTGATGAGTTTAACAAAGTCTTCGATAAGTTATATGATCAATTTAAAAAATTAAGTTAGTCAGTTTTGATATAGAAAAGAAGTGAAAATTTGGAATATAGTGAAATTATGGTTCGCTACGGTGAACTTTCAACTAAAGGTAAAAATAAAAAAGATTTCATCCGCCAATTAGGACATAACGTACGTGATGTTTTAAGTGGTTTTGATGGAATTGAAGTTTTAGCTCAGCATGATCGGTTACATGTGTTATTACACGGTCAAGCAGCTGAACCTGTGATGGATGCATTGAGTAAAGTTTTCGGTATCGAAACTTTTTCACCAGTAGTTCGTCTTGATAAAGACGCAACTATTGAAGAATTACAACAAACCGCAGTTCAAATGATTAGTGACCAATTTGAAGAAGGACAAACTTTTAAAGTTTCCACTAATCGACAAAACAAAGCTTATCCATTAAACACTTATGGTGTTGATAATGGAATTGGTGGCTATGTTCTAGATAACATCGATGGAATTAACGTAAAAATGAAGAATCCAGATATAGAACTTCGAGTAGATGTTCGTTTGACTGGAATTTATTTATCAAGTGTTACTATCCAAGGTGCTTTAGGCTTACCAGTTGGTACTGGTGGACGTGCTACTATGATGCTTTCTGGAGGAATTGATTCTCCAGTTGCTGCTTACATGGGAATGAAACGTGGAGTTAAGATTGATATGATTCATTTCTTCAGTCCTCCATATACTAGTCAACAAGCACTTGCAAAAGCTAAAGACTTAACTGCTAAGCTAACTGCTTTTGGTGGTACGATTGACTTTATCGAAGTTCCTTTTACTAAAGTTCAAGAAGACATCAAAGAAAAGGTTCCAGAAGGTTACTTGATGACAATTCAACGTCGGATGATGCTTCGTTTAGCAGCTGCGATTACTTTAGATCGTCATTGTAACGGGGTCTTCACTGGTGAATCATTAGGTCAAGTTGCCTCACAAACTATCGAAAGTATGCGTGTAATCAATGAAGTTACTTCATTACCAGTATTACGTCCATTACTTTCATTTGATAAGACTGAAATCATCAAGATTGCGCGTGATATTGATACTTATGATCTTTCAATTATGCCATTTGAAGATTGTTGTACGATTTTTACTCCACCATCACCAAAAACTAAGCCTGACTTAGATAAGACACTTAAATTCGAAAAGAACATTGATGTTGAAGGTTTGATGAAGGATGCCCTTGAAGGAATCAAAGTAACTAAGATTCACGTTGGTGATGATTACTTAAATGCCCAAAAAGACGTTTTTGCAGAATTACTCTAAAATCAGAATTGATAGTTGACGAATCTTAATTTGTTGAGTATTATTACTGTAAATATAAATGCATTGAACAAGAGGTTTAATTAAACTTTCTTTTAGCGAGAGAATAAGTAGTGAGAGATTCTCAGAAAGATAATTAAATGTAGCTTGTGAGCAGATATAGTGAACTAATAATAACTATGTCCGGTACGACCGTTATTCGTTTTAAGTTGGGATGATTAAATTCATCCAATTTAGGTGGTACCGCGAGCATTCGTCCTATTGTTATAGGACGGGTGCTTTTTTATTTAAATTAATTAATGAGGTGAATTTTATGTCAAAAGAAGTAGAAATGTCTACAAAATTTGATCCCACAGAAGTAGAAAAAGGGATGTACCAAAAATGGCTTGACGAAGGAGTTTTCAAGCCTAGTGGTGATAAGAAAGCCAAACCATATTCAATCGTTTTACCTCCACCAAATGTTACTGGTAAGTTGCATTTAGGTCATGCCTGGAACACAACTTTACAAGATATGTTGATCAGACAAAAGCGGATGGAAGGTTACGATACTTTATGGCTTCCTGGTATGGATCATGCCGGAATTGCTACACAAGCTAAAGTTGAAGCGATGCTTCGTGAACAAGGAATTTCACGTTACGATTTAGGACGTGAAAAGTTCATCGATAAAGTTTGGGAATGGAAAGATGAATTTGCTGACACCATTCATCAACAATGGGCTAAACTTGGTCTTTCATTAGACTACAGTCGCGAAACTTTCACACTTGATAAAAATGTATCTAAAGCAGTTCGTAAAGTTTTCGTTGATTTATACAATCAAGGCTTAATTTATCGTGCTAAATACATCATAAACTGGGATCCCCAAGCAAGAACTGCTTTGTCAGATATCGAAGTTGAACATAAAGACGACAAGGGCGCTTTCTACCATGTTAAATACATGTTTGCGGATGGGACAACTTTCAATGGGAAAGATTACATTGAAATTGCCACTACTCGTCCAGAAACAATGTTTGGTGATACTGCCGTTGCCGTTAACCCTAGTGATGACCGTTACAAAGAATTAGTTGGTAAGAAAGTTATCGTTCCACTTGTTAACCGTGAAATTCCAATTATTGCTGATCATTATGTTGATATCGAATTTGGTACTGGAATGGTTAAAATCACTCCAGCCCATGATCCTAATGACTTTAAAGTTGGGCAACGTCATGATCTTGAACAAATCGATACTATGAATGATGATGCTTCAATGAACGCTAATGCTGGTAAATACGAAGGATTAGATCGTTTTGATGCTCGTAAAGCCATGGTTAAAGATCTTGAAGATCAAGGTTACATGCTCCGAGTTGATCCAATTGTTCATGCCGTTGGTCATTCAGAAAGAACTGGGGTTCAAGTTGAATCACGTCTTTCAACTCAATGGTTTGTTAAGATGAAACCACTTGCTCAAGCAGCTTTGGAAAACCAAAAGACTGATGATGCAGTTAACTTTGTACCAAAACGTTATGAACACATCTTTGATCAATGGATGGAAGATGTTCATGATTGGTGTATCTCACGTCAATTATGGTGGGGTCACCAAATTCCAGCTTGGTACAACAAAGAAACTGGAGAAATGTATGTTGGTGAAGAAGCGCCTAAAGATCCAGAAAACTGGGAACAAGATCCTGATGTGCTAGATACTTGGTTCTCATCAGGTTTATGGCCATTTACTACGATGGGTTGGCCAGATGATGAAAAAGATGGTGACTTTGATCGTTACTTCCCAACATCTACTTTAGTTACTGGTGATGATTTAGTATTCTTCTGGATTTCAAGAATGATTTTCCAAAGTTTACACTTCACTGGTCGCCGTCCATTCAAGGATGTCTTACTTCATGGGCTTATTCGTGATGAACAAGGTCGTAAGATGAGTAAATCACTTGGTAATGGGATTGATCCAATGGACGTTATTGCTAAATATGGTGCTGACGCCTTACGTTGGTCATTATCTACTGGAACTACTCCAGGACAAGATGAACGATTCAGTTACGATAAAGTTGATGCCTCATGGAAATTTGTTAACAAAATTTGGAATGCTAGCCGTTACGTAATCATGAACTTAGGTGATATGGATGCTCCGACAGTTCCAGTTGAATCAGAATTGAACTTATCAGATAAATGGATTCTTTCACGTTTGAATAAAACTATTGAACGTGTTACTGATAACTTTGATAAGTACAACTTTGGTGAAGCTAACCGTACTTTATACGACTTCATCTGGAATGACTTCTGTGATTGGTACATCGAAATGAGTAAGGAAATTCTTACTGGTGATGATGAAAAGGCTAAATCTAAGACACGAAACGTACTTGCTTATGTCCTTGACCAATTCCTCCGTCTTTTACATCCAGTTATGCCATTTGTTACTGAAAAAATCTGGTTATCAATGCCTCATGTTGGTGAAACTTTAGTTACTGCTAAATATCCAGTTGTAAACGAAGATTTTATTGATGATAAAGCAGAATCAGACATGGAAAGCCTAATTGAAGTAATTAAAGCGGTTCGTAATATTCGTGCCGAAGCAAATGCTCCATTAGGTAGTCCAGTTGATATTTTAGTTAAGACTACTAATCCTGAACTTAAAGATGTGCTTGAATCAAACCGTGAATACATTGATCGTTTTGGTCACCCAAGTAAACTTGAAATTGGTGCTGATGTTGAAGTTCCTGATTTATCAATGACTTCAGTAATCACTGATGCTGAAATTAGTATTCCATTAGCTGAACTAATTGATTTAAATGATGAAGCTGCTCGACTTGAAAAAGAAGTTAAGAAGTTTGAATCAGAAGTGGAACGTGCCAAACGTAAATTAGCAAACGAAAAATTTGTTAATAATGCTCCTGAAAAGGTTGTTGCTGAAGAAAAAGCTAAACAAGCTGATAACGAAAATAAATTAACTGCTACTAAGAAACGTTTAGCAGATATTAAAGCTGCAATTGCAAAATAAAAATAAAAAAGCCTAGCTGAACAGCTGGGCTTTTTTTGAGAGGTAATAATGTTAAAAACATACGAAGAAGCAGTGAGTTACATTCACTCACGGCCACGGTTACGCAAAGAAACGACACAAAAACGCATTTTAAATTTATTAGCAAAATTAGGCAATCCACAACATGAAGTAAAATCTGTCCACGTTGTTGGGACTAACGGAAAGGGGTCTGTGGTCGCATATCTCTTAAATATGCTTCAAGGAATTGGTAAACGAGTGGGGACGTTTACCTCTCCATTTATGATTCGTTTTAATGAACGAATTAGTATCAATGGGCAACCAATTCCCGATGCTGACCTATTAGCAATTGTGAATCAAGTTAAACCAATAGTTGATGAAATTGATGATACCAATGCTGAAATGGGTCCATCAGAATTTGAAGTTTTAACGGCTTTAATGTATCTCTACTTTGCCCAACAAAAACTTGATTTGGCGATTGTTGAAGCTGGAATTGGTGGAGAGACTGATTCAACTAACGTCGATGATAATTCAATTATGACAATTATTACAACGATTGGAATGGATCATATGAAGTTATTAGGTAATACAATTACTAAGATTGCGCATACTAAAGCTGGCATTATTAAGCCCAATACCCCAACCATTGTTGGTAAATTACCTAGTAAAGCATTAGCTGAAGTTGAAACAGTCGCAGCTACTAAAAGCAGTCCATTAACTATTATGGGAAAAGATTATACGGTTAAAATTGATAATCAACATCATTTTGATTTTTCTAGTTTGCGGATGGACATTTTTCGAATTAAAACTAATATGCTTGGAAAATTTGAAATGGAAGATGCTGGAATTGCCATTGCAGCGTTTACTAAGCTAAATAAATTAGAATTTAAGTTGAAGGATAAAGAAGTTAAGGCCGTAATTAAAGCTGAAATTCAACAGACTAAATGGATTGGTAGAATGGAGGTTATTAACTCCAACCCGCTAACAATTATTGATGGGGCTCATAATGTGCCAGCAATTAAAAGTTTGAAAGAGAGCTTATCTGATTATGCTAATCGTCAAATTGATTTAGTAATGGCAGTTTTTGCTGACAAACAATACCAACAAATGCTAGACATTTTAGAAAGTATGCCAAATGTTAATTTATATTTAACGTCATTTGTTCCAGATGAGAATCGCAAAGTAGCTGATTTTAGTTTTGTAGATGAAAGTAAGGTTAAATATGCTGCTAATTGGATGGAACTTATTAGTGAATTAGAGCTACAAAATTACAATGATAAGCAAAAATTAATCGTAATTACGGGTTCTTTACTATTTATTTCTGAAGTGAGAAAATATTTGTTGGAAAATTAATAAAAAGCTAAACTTTTGCTTTCAGAAATTTAGCTTAAATAAATGAACATTATGTTATACTTAACCTATTAATATAAAAATCAAAAATAATTAAATATAAAGGGATGAACGTTTTGTTAGGTTTAGGAAATAAAAATATTGGTATCGATTTAGGTACTGCAAATACATTAGTATACGTTGATGGAAAAGGGATTGTCCTTCGCGAACCATCAGTTGTAGCTAAAAATACTAAAACAGGTGATATTGTCGCTGTTGGTAATGAAGCTCAAGCTATGATTGGTAGAGCACCAGCAAGTATCGAAGTTATTCGTCCAATGCGTGATGGTGTAATTGCTGATTATGATACAACTGTATCAATGCTTAAATATTACATAGAAAAAGCTCTTGGTGGCCGTGGCTACAAACCTTACGTAATGGTTAGTGTTCCTAGTGGAATTACTACCGTAGAAAAACGTGCTGTGATTGATGCTACTCGAGTAGCTGGTGCACGTGATGCATACGTTATTGAAGAACCATTTGCCGCAGCTATCGGTGCAGGTCTTCCAGTTATGAACCCAACTGGAAGTATGGTTGTAGATATGGGTGGTGGTACTACTGATGTTGCAACTATTTCTCTTGGTGGTATCGTTTCATCACGTTCAGTACGAATGGCCGGTGACAAACTAAATGAAGCTATCGTTTCATATATTCGTAAAAACTATAACCTTCTAATTGGTCTACCTAGTGCCGAAAAATTGAAGATGGAAGTTGGTTCTGCTTCAATTGAAAAATCTAAAGAAATGCAATCAGAAACAGTTCGTGGTCGTGACTTATTAACTGGTTTACCAAAATCAACTGAAGTTACTGCTGAAGATGTTGCCATTGCCATTCATGAAGATTTACTAGAAATCATTAGTGCAATTAAGGATACTCTTGAAGCAACTACTCCAGAAATTTCTGCTGATGTTGTTGACCATGGTATCGTTTTAACTGGTGGTGGTGCCTTAATTAAGAATCTTGACGAAGTTATCGCTGAAGCTACTCAAGTACCAGTTACTGTTGCACAAGATCCATTGGATTGTGTTGCTAAAGGTACTGGTGAATCACTTAAGAGTATTGAAGTAATGAAGAAAAAATAATTCTAAGTAAGCGGGGAGACCCGCTTATTTGTTTTATTATTTTATTGGGAGAGTGTTATGCATAAGTTTTTTTCTAGCCGAAACTTAGTTATCTTTGTAGTTTGCTTAGTGGCAAGTGTCGGATTAATTGGTGGGACAGCTGCTATTAGAAACAATCGTTCTACCCCAATTTTCATTCAAACAATTGGTAATGATGTTGCTGGATTAGGAGATCGAGTGATTGCTGTACCACTTAATGGAACTAGCAAGTTATTTGGTTCGATGGGTAATCTAATCAATACTTACCATGAAAATGATTATTTAAAATCAAAAGTACGTAAAATTCAATCAACTGAAGTTCGCAATGAAGCTTTAAGTAGTGAAAATGCGGCTTTAAAGAAACAATTAAATATTGGTAAAACTTTAACTGGATACAATAAAATTAATGCTGCAGTTCTTTCTAGAACTCCATCTAACTGGCAACAACAAATCATTATCAATAAGGGTTCTAGTGCTGGAATAGCAAAAAATATGTCTGTAATTGTTGATAAGGGATTGATTGGACGAGTTATTGAAGTTAATAAAACTAATAGTAAAGTTGAATTAATTACAGATAGTGGGGATTCAGCTAGCCATTTCTCTGTTCAAGTTCAAGGTAAGAAAACCATGCTGAATGGATTGATTTCTGGTTACAATAACGGAAATGATGAACTAGAAATGGGTAGTTTAACTGCTAAAGATAAAATCAAAAAAGGTGCCAAAGTTATGACCAATGGACTGGGTGGAGTTACACCTAAAGGATTATACGTTGGAACTGTTACTGGTGTTTCTAGTGCCTCAGATGGTACTTCTGAACAAATTAACATTAAACCAGCCGCAGATACCCGTAACATTGATGTTGTAACTGTAATTGGAAAAGAATAGTAGGAGTTGAGAGTATTATGTTGAAAAAATCTAAACAACGATTGCTCTTTATCATTGGCTTATTTATTTCTTTTTATCTTGAAGGAACATTAATGCATGTCTTTCCATTTATATTGGCTGGAAAATTTCCAATGGTTCCTTATTTAACAATTACATGGCTAATTTATACCGTTTTATTTAGTGATCCTAACCAGAATCTGCATCTTTATTGGTGGGCTTTTGGAATTGGATTATTGTATGATTCCTACTATATTGGTGTTTTGGGGATTTATACGGTTATTTTTCCAGTTGTAATTCTTGTCACAAAGCTAATATTGGAATACGTTGATGAGAATATTTATGGTTCCACTATGATCTATTTAATCGATATTATCATTGTGCTTGTGTTAGGGTATATTGGTGGAAGAATGAGTCATTTAGTTTATTTTTCAGGAGTTCACTTTTTTGCGTATGCATTTGGACCCACTTTATTACTAAACCTAGTGATTTTTCTGCTTCTCTATTTCCCTATCAGTTTGTTATTTGATAAGTACAGACAATAGGAGCTGACTGTTATGAAGAGTGTTGTATTAAAAGGAAACCAGAATGGATTTGAAATCATTCTAAATGATTCCGCTAGTTTTGAAGATATAAAAAATGAGTTTACTGATTTAATAAATCGTTTAGGTCAAAGTAAAGATTATTCTGCTGAAAAAGGGATGCATTTTGATATTGCTACTGGTAACCGCGTCTTTTCAGTTGAACAAAAACAAGTATTACGTGATATAGTTAATAAGAAAGAAAACCTTGTAATCAATCAGTTTGTGGCAAATGTTATGTCAAATGATGAAGCTTATCATTTACGTGATGAAAATCGCGTTACAATTATTGAACAAACCATACGGAATGGACAAAATCTAAAAATAAAGGGTGATGTTTTATTTTTAGGTAAGATTCACAAGGGTGGAGAATTGATTACTAATGGTAATCTGTTCTGCATGGGTCAAGTTGAAGGAATTGTCCAGGTTGGATTTCCAGTTGATGAATCTAAGCTAGCAGTTGGTAATTTTCATAATGCCCAACAAGTTAGACTTGGAGAACAAATCGAAATTATTGCAGATAAAAGAGAAGAAATTTCCGAAGATCTTAGAACAGTTGTTTATGTTAATGGATTACATTCTATTTCATATAGTAATTTAGATAACATTAAAGAAATCAGTCCTAAGTTCTTTAGCAGAATTGGAGGAATGTAACAATGGGTGAAGCCATCGTAATTACTTCTGGTAAAGGTGGAGTTGGTAAAACTACTACTTCTGCCAATATTGGTACTGCCTTAGCGTTAATGGGCAAAAAAGTTTGTTTAATGGATCTTGATATTGGTCTTCGTAATCTTGATGTTGTCCTTGGACTTGATAACAGAATTATGTATGACATTGTTGATGTTGCAAAACAACGAGTTAACTTAAATAAAGCACTTGTTAAAGATAAAAGATTTGGTGACAATTTTTACTTACTTCCAGCTGCTCAAAATACAGATAAAAATGCATTGACAGAAGCTGAAGTTAAGAAGATTGTTGATGAATTAAAACCACAATTTGACTACGTACTAATTGACTGTCCTGCCGGAATTGAACAAGGATTTTTAAATTCAATTGCAGGGGCTGATTGTGCCATCATTGTTACAACACCTGAAATTTCAGCTGTTCGTGATGCTGATCGAATTGTTGGCTTACTTGAAAAACATCCAATGAAAGAAGCTCCACGTTTGGTAATTAACCGTATCCGTCCTAATATGATGGACAACGGTGACGTGATGGATGTTTCTGAAATTACTCATCATTTAGGTGTTAAATTACTCGGAATTGTCATTGATGATGACCAAGTTATTGCAACTTCAAATCATGGTGAACCAATTGTATTAAATCCAGATAATCCTGCTTCTCAAGGATACCGTAACATTGCTAGAAGAATTCTAGGCGAAACTGTACCTTTGATGCAAATCAAAGAACAAAAAGAAGGTTTCTGGACTAAACTTAAACACGTATTTAAGTAATGACAAAAATTCCTTAGAGTAAAATCTAAGGAATTTTTTATTTTGGAGGATAAAATGCACCAAGAATTAACTTCAGGAGTTCAATTTAACTTCGAAAATCAGAATAAATTTAAAAATGTGGCAATCTCAATTGATTTTATTGAACCATTAGCAGAAGACAACCTAGTTGAAAGAACGATGGTTGCTGAAATGATGGAAAATTATAGTGCAAAATATAATTCAAAATTAAAAGTTGCACGTAAATTAGCGGAGTTATATGGGGCTCGTTTTGGAACTAACGTTTTCAAGGTGGGGGATGTCGTTGCTTTACGAATTGTAATTACATTTATTAATGATCAATTTTTAGGTGGTAAAATCAATTTAATTCAGCAAATTTGTGAATTCCTAGAAGAAATGATTTTTCATCCATACTTAATTGATGGTAGTTATCCAACTGAACCATTTGAATTACAGCGGGATAATTTAGTAGATTATTTGCATAATTTAAGTGATAACAAAAAATATTATGCAGCTCGTCAAACTAAAAAAATGTATTTCGCAAATGATCCAATGAATGCCAAATTAGTTTTTGGAAACGTTGAAGATTTAGCGCAAGTTACCCCTGAACGGGTAGCCAATTATTATCACTCAATGCTTAATGATGATAATGTTTATATTTCAGTTCAGGGTAACCTAGCGGCACAACAAATTACTACCATTAAAAATTATTTTAATTTTTCAGCTCGTCATGACCTAACGGTGGGAATGAATGAAAATTATGATCATCAAGAAATTACCTATAAAGTAGAAAATGCAGTTCAAAAACAATCTCAGTTGGATTTGATGTATCATTTTCCAGTGAATTTAAAATCTGATGATTATTATGCTGCAATTGTAATGAACTCACTTTTAGGTGGTTCAGCTTCTTCATTGATGTTTTTAAATATCCGAGAAAAGCAAAGTCTCGCATATTATATTTCCAGTAGTTTCAACTCTACTATGGGATTTTTAATGATTCAAAGTGGAATTGATGGAGATCAAGCAGAAAACGTTCAAATTATGATTAAACAACAAATTCAAAAATTGATTGATGGAGATTATGCTGACAGTCAATTAGAAAAAATTAAGACTTCACTAATTTCAGGATATCTAACTAAATTTGATAGTGAACGTAAATCATTAAATGATGTCTTCGTTAAAGCTTTAGTTAATAATTTCGTTACTAAAGCAGATTGGATTGCTAGTTTAAAATCAATTACCAAGGCAGATGTAGCAAAAGTAGCACAAAAACTTGATTTGCAAGCGGTCTTTTTGTTGAAAGGGGAAAGCAATGAACAAAATTAAATATGATCAATTTGATGAGACTGTTTATCAAGCCACCCTTAACAATGGGTTAAAAGTAATTATTAATCCAAAACCAAAGTTTAATTCTACTTATGCTATTTTAACAACTGATTTTGGTGCCATTAATACTTTAATTAGAGATAATGGTGAGATAAAGCAGTTACCAGCTGGAATTGCTCATTTTATGGAACATAAATTGTTTGATAAGAAAAACTATGATAGTAGTGATTTGTTTGCTAAATATGGTGCTGAAAATAACGCATTTACGAGCTTTAATCAAACTAGTTATTTGTTTTCTGCTACAAATGATTTTTCAGAAAACTTTAAAACACTGTTAGATTTAGTTGAAAATCCTTATTTTGATGAACAAAAGATCAAAAAAGAACAAGGAATTATTGGTCAAGAAATTATGATGTATCAAGATGATCCTAGTTCTAGAATTTATTTTGATACAATCGCTAATCTATATAGTCAATCTCCTTTAAACTTTGATATTGCTGGAAGCGTTACATCAATTGCACAAATTACTACTGAAGAATTGTATGCTACTTATAAGCAATATTATGTGCCAAATAACATGTCTTTAGTAGTTGTAGGTAATATTGATCCTAACGAGGTACTTAAAGCCTTAGAAGATCATTTTGCGGATGCTAATGAAAATACGGATATTAGCGAATTAAAAAGTCTAGTAAATCAAGAAATTGAAAAATCGGAAGTCATTCCATATAAAGAAACAATTATGGATTTGTCGACATCTAAAGTTGGATTAGGAATTCGAGGACCGCAAACGAATGTCACTGGAAAAGCATTTTCCCGTTATGAATTATCAGTAGGCATGTTTTTGGAATTAATTTTTTCAGAGGATTCTGATATCTATCAACGTTTATATGACGACCAAATTATTAATGATTCATTTGGATTTGATTTTGATATTGAAGCAGGATATCAATTTTTGATTTTTGCGGCAGATACTAACCAAACAGACCAATTTTGTGATGCAATTTTAACTGAAATAAAAAGTTGTCTTGAAAATCCAGATAAAATTAAGAATCAATTTGAATTAATTAAAAACGAGGAAATCGGAGATCATTTTGCTCTGATGGATTCTATTTCTGGAATTGCCAATCAAATGGGTGATCGTTTAAATGATTTTACTAATGTTTACGATGAAGTTGAAATCATTAAGGAATTAACTTTTCATGAAATTATGCAGAATGCAAAAAACTTTTTTCACAATAGTAAAACAACGAGAAACATCATTAATTAATATAATCTCAATTATTTTCTGGTTTCATTGTGATATACTGACAGTAATTAAATGAATTGGAGTTGAAGAAATGACAGAAGAAAATTTAAACCCCAAAGTAAACATTGGGAAAGAACTTAGCTCTGCCAGAGAAAAAGCTGGACTTTCAATCGATGCTGTTCAAAAAGACACTAAGATTCAAAAGAAATACTTAGTTGCCATTGAAAACAACGATTTTGATGCCTTACCTGGTAAATTTTATGTACGAGCTTTTGTTAAGTCTTTTGCTAATGCAGTTGGCTTAGACGGTGACAAGTTTATTAATCAATACATACCAGAAGAAAATACTCCTGGAGAAGTTAAATCAAATGCTCAACCAGTGGAAAACCAAGCACCAACAGCTTCACGGGCAGTGAGACCTTCAGCCGAAGAATCATCTGCTCGAGACGATAAACCCAAGTTAGATATGCGTAAGTACCTCCCAATTGGAATTATTGTGGCCATTGTAGTGGTTGTGTTAGTGGTAGTTGGTTTTGCGGTTGCTAAGACACACAATGACAGTAGTAGTTCAGCACCAGCAAACTCAAAAGTTACGGTATCTAATGATGATGCTAAAAAGAAGACTACTAAGAAGAAAACAACTAAGAAAAACACCCTTAAACAAGGTGAAACTAAGATTGAAGCCGTTAAAAACAGTCCTTCTGATTTTACAGTTGCAACTGGTAATGCAACTTCAAAATTAGATTTAGCTGCTACTCAAACTTCAAATGCAGTCGTGAAGGTTAATGGCAATCAAGTATGGGCTGGAACTTTAACAGCTGCAATGGGTCACTCAGTTGAACTTCCTAAAGACACTAAGGAAGTTAATATTTCATTGACTAATGCACCTGTTTCAAGCGTTAAATTAAATGATAAAGCAATTGTGATGTCAGCACCTGCCCAAGGTCAAAGTGCAACACAAAGAGACATGAACCTTAAGTTTAGTGATAACAAGTAGGTTTACTAGAAATTAACGATCTGTGAAAATGGATCGTTTTTTCTTGTTTATGATTAAGAGGGGAAAATTATTATGAATTTACCAAATAAATTAACCATGTTCAGAATTATATTGATTCCAATTTTCTTATTTTTATTGGCTGTTCCAATGAACTTAGGCAGTGTTGATGTAGTCGGAACTTTGATTCCAGTTGCCCAATTATTAGCAGCTTTAGTATTCATCATCGCTTCATTGACTGATTTTGCTGATGGTCAAATTGCTCGTCGTCAACATTTAGTAACTAATTTTGGTAAATTTGCTGATCCATTAGCTGATAAAATGTTAGTTATGACTGCCTTTATTATGTTAGTTGGAACTGGTAGTGAAAATGTTGCAGCCTGGATTGCAGCCATTATTGTATGTCGTGAACTTGCAGTGACTGGATTACGTCTAATTATTATGGAAAACGATGGTGAAGTTATTGCAGCCGCTTGGTCTGGTAAAGTTAAAACATTCTTCGAAATGATTACTGTAATTATTTTATTATTGAATAATGTTTTCTTTGCTAACTTAAGCATTCCAATGGGACAAATTTGTTTATATATTTCATTAGTTGCTGCTGTGTACTCAGGAATTGAATACTTTTACAAAAACCGTAAAGTTTTTGCCGACTCATTCTGATTAAGGAGATAATTAATAATGAATGCTGAAATAATTACTGTTGGAACAGAAATTCTCCTTGGTGAAATCATCGATACTAGCGCTCCATTTATTGCGAGACGATTAGCTAATTTAGGAATTGATGTTTATTTTAAAGATACTGTTGGGGATAACTACGATCGCTTAGAATCAACTATTAGTTTAGCTGAAAGTCGAAGTGATTTAGTTGTTTTAACTGGTGGACTTGGACCCACTGAAGATGACATTACTAAGATTTCTCTTGCCCAACATTTAGGACTTGATTTAGTAACGGATCAAAAGGCATTAAAGAAAATTAATGATTTTTATGCTACTTATGCTTTAGGTAAACCCAGCAATGCTGATATGATGGCCAAATACATCGAAGGTGCAGAAGTTTTACCAAATGAAAAAGGTTTTGCTGTTGGAATGTTTTTAAAGACAGATGCCTGTGATTACTTGGTATTACCTGGACCACCAGTCGAAATGCAATACATGTTTACTAATTTTGCCATGCCTAAGTTGGCTGAATTGACTAATGGAAGTTCATTGATTGATTCACGTGTACTTCGTTTCTTTGGAATTGGTGAAACTGAATTAGAAAAAGATTTGAAAGACCTAATTGATAATCAAACTAATCCAACTTTAGCAACGTATGCTAAACGTAATGAAGTTACCCTTCGAATTACTGCGAGTGGGGAAACAAAAGCTGAAATCAAGACCTTACTTGATGATATGGAAAAACAAGTGTTAGCAATTGTTGGTCAATATTTCTACGGTTACGGTGATAATAACTCACTAGAAAAAGTAGTGGTTAATTTATTGAAACAAAAGAAATTGACAGTGACTGCTGCTGAATCATTGACGAGTGGAATGTTCCAAAGTCGGATTGGGAATGTTTCTGGTGCTTCCGAAGTCTTTCCTGGCGGATTTGTCACATATTCAGCTGATGCCAAAGAATCACTTCTTTCAATTCCAGCGGATATTATCAAAGAACACGGGGTAGTTTCTGCTGAAACTGCTGAATACATGGCTAAAAATGCAAAAAATAAATTGAAGACTGACATTGGGGTTTCCTTTACTGGAGTTGCAGGGCCAGATAGTCTTGAAGGTCATCCAGCTGGATTTTTCTGGGTTGGATTAGCCTTACCAGATGGAAAAATCATTACTAAAAGTGTTAATTTTGCAAAAGCTCGAAATGAAGTTCGGGACTATGCAACTAAGACTGGTTTTAAGTTAATTTACGATAATTTGAAATAAATAATGGGGGATAACAGAAATGTTATTCCTTTTTTAGTATACTTAGTTGACACTGATTTTTTTTAACATTAAACTTAATAGGTGGCCGGTTTATACATTGGCCTTAAATCAAATATTAATTAAGTGATACGGAGGAAAAATGATGGTATTTACTATTATTGCAAGCGCCGCTATCGCTATAGTTGCTGGATTTTTAATTGGTCAAAATACTCATAAACGGGTAGTGGAAAAGAAATTAGACGCTGCTCACAAAAATGCTAATGATATTATTTCTGATGCAGAAAAGAAAGCTAAAAGTGCGTTAAAAGAAGCAACTTTAACAGCGAAAGAAAAAGGTAATGCTTACCGTTCTCGAGTTGAAAAAGGACTTAAAAAACGTCGGGCTGACATTCAACGTCAAGAAGATCATTTATTAAAACGTGAAGAATTGTTAGATCGCAAAGATCGAGCATTTGAAAAACGTGAAGATAGTCTTAACCGTCAGGAAGAAAAGATTAGCAGTGAGAAAAAAGTCTTAGTTAAAAAGCAACAAGATGCAGATGCACTTATTGAAAAAAGGCAAGCAGAAGTTACCAAAGTATCTTCTTTAACGCAAGAAGAAGCTCGTAACTTAGTAATTGATGAAACAAAGAAGCGATTAGCTGATACTAGAGCGCAAATGATTAAGCAAAATTACGAGGCTGCTAAAAAAGCATCAGCACGTGATGCCAAAAACTTAATCGTGGAAGCTTTACAACAAAGCTCTGCTGATATTGTTTCAGAAACTACTGTGTCAGTTGTGACCCTTCCCAATGATGATATGAAAGGTAGAATCATTGGACGAGAAGGTCGCAATATTAGAACCTTTGAAACACTCACTGGAATTGATTTAATTATTGATGATACTCCCAATGCAGTTGTTTTAAGTGGTTTTAACCCTGTTAGACGCGAAATTGCTAAAATGGCCCTTGAAAAATTAATTAAAGATGGTCGAATCCATCCAGCTCGCATTGAAGAAATGGTTGAAAAGAGTAAAAAAGAACTCAACCAATTAATTCAAGAAACTGGTGAAAATGTAATTTTCGATCTTGGAATTCATTCTATGAATCCCGATTTAGTTAAATTAGTTGGACAATTAAAATATAAACTCTCTTATGGGCAAAATGTTTTATCTCGTTCAATTCAAGTTGCTAAGTTAGCAGGTGTTTTTGCCGCCGAATTAGGTGAAGATGTTACTTTAGCAAAGCGCGCTGGATTATTGCACGAAATTGGAAAAGCTTCATCAAACGGAACTGATGAGTCATATATCGAAGCTGGTGTTGATATTGCCAAAAAATATGGTGAAGACCCAGTGGTAATGGATTCAATTCGTTTGGGAGAACCTGGCAGTGAACCACATAGTATGGTTGCTGAATTGGTCGAAGTTGCTGATCGAGTTTCAATTGCTAGACCGGGAGCCAAAAGCGACTCTCTTGAAAGTTTTGTTCATCGTTTGGAAAAACTTGAAACGATTAGTAACAGTTTCCCAGAAGTGGAAATGAGTTACGCGGTTCAAGCCGGACGTGAAATTCGAGTAATTGCTCAACCTCATAAAATCTCTGATTCTCAAGCAATTGTTTTAGCCCGAGAAATTAAAGATAAAATTGAAGATGAAATGAATCATCCTGGTCATGCCAAGGTGACCGTTATTCGAGAAACTCGTGCAGTTGATTATGCAAAATAATAAAAAGACCATTTGTGGTCTTTTTTTATTTTGTTTTTTCCATGGTAAAATGGATATATTAGAAAAAATAGAATGGCGGATATATAATGCAAATCTTGTTTGTAGGTGACGTAGTTGGTGATTTAGGAATGAAAATGGTAAATCAATATTTACCACTTTTGAAAAAAGACCTAAAGCCACAACTTACGATTGTAAATGGTGAAAATTCAACTAAAGTTGGTAGAGGAATTAATGAACGACTCTTTAAACAAATTATGAAAGATGGAGCAGATGTGGTTACGTTAGGTAATCATGCTTGGAACAATCCTGATATTTTTAATTTTATTGATGATACAAAAAAATTAATTCGTCCTTTGAATTATCCTGGAAAGCAAGTTCCTGGTGAAGGATTTGTGGAATTAAATATTAATGGGGTAAAAGCAGCGGTCATTAATTTACAGGGTCGAATTTTCATGGAAGAAACTGATGATCCATTTGCTAAAATTGATGAATGCTTAGAACAACTCAAAAAAGACAAAGTTACGATTATTTTTGTGGATATGCATGCTGAAACGACTAGCGAAAAGAAAGCCATGGCAATGTATCTTGATGGTCGTGTGTCAGCCGTTGTTGGAACTCACACGCATGTACAAACTAACGACGGTCATGTTTTACGTAAAGGAACAGCTTTCTTAACTGATGCAGGAATGACTGGACCTGATGAAGGTGTCATTGGGATGCAATACGAGCCAGTTATCCATAAATTCTTGACCTCTCGTCCTAGTCGCTTTGAAGTTGAAGAAAATGGGGATGCTATTTTATCAGGATGTTTAATTGATGTTGATAAAAAGACTGGGCTAGCTAAAAAAATTAAAACAATTATGATCAGTAAAGATCATCCATACCACAATTAACCTAAAGGAGGCTATCTGATGGCAAAAAAGAATACTGCAATGATGGAACAGTACCAAAAAATTAAAGATCAATATCCTGATGCTTTTTTGTTCTATCGCATTGGTGATTTTTACGAATTATTTAATGAAGATGCCGTAAAGGGTGCACAAATTCTAGAATTAACTTTGACCGCTAGAAACCATAAAGCTGAAGATCCAATTCCAATGTGTGGAGTGCCGCATAAAGCTGCTCAAGGATACATTGATACTTTAGTTGATCAAGGATACAAAGTTGCCATTTGTGAACAAGTGGAAGATCCTAAGCTTGCTAAAGGCATGGTTAAACGAGAAGTCATTCAATTAGTTACTCCTGGTACGCAAACAGATAACAATTCTGAAACTGCCAAGGACAATAACTACTTGGCTAGTGTGGTTTATAGTGAAGAATTAGACCAATATGGATTTTCTTACATTGAACTATCAACTGGGGAATTGAAAGTGACCTTGTTAGATAATGCAGATGCAGTGTTAAATGAAGTTATCAATCTTAACTCCAAAGAAATTGTAGTAGATTCAAGTATTGATGGTGAATTACTCGATAACTTTAAGAAGTTAGGTATTCTTATTTCATTACAAAATGATTATGACGAAGAAAATGGTACTGGAATCATTACTGATATTGATAATGAATTACTTCGTTTATCTTTGAATGTCTTGCTTTCATATGTATCTGAAACCCAAAAGCGGAGTCTTTCACACATTCAAGAAGCTCGTCAATATGAACCAAGTTCTTTCCTAAAAATTGATCATAATTCGCAATATAATTTGGAATTATTGAAAAATATTAGAACTGGGAAAAAGTCAGGAACTCTATTGTGGGTTGTTGATGATACGAAGACTGCTATGGGTGGTCGTAAGTTAAAACAATGGATTGAACGTCCCTTAATTAAGCAAAAAGCAATTGAAGAACGTCAAAATTTAGTAGAAACCTTATTAGATAACTATTACGAACGAAATGAACTCCGAGAAGCTTTGATTAAGGTTTACGATTTAGAAAGACTAGCTGGTCGAATTTCTTTTGGTGGAGTGAATGGGCGCGATTTAATTCAACTTAAATCATCATTAGCTCAAATTCCAAAGATTAAACATGTGCTTAACCAACTTGATACCCCTGGATTTAATCGAATTTATGAACGCCTTGACGATGTGCATGATGTCTTTGAATTAATTGATGATGCAATTGTTGAAGATGCCCCAATTTCCGTTAAAGAAGGGGGCATTATCAAACCTGGTTATAATGATAAATTAGATCAGTATCGTGATGCGATGCAAAATGGGAAACAATGGTTGGCTGATTTAGAAGCTAAGGAACGTCAGTTGACTGGAATTTCTAATTTGAAGATTGGTTATAACCGTGTTTTTGGTTATTATATTGAAGTTACCAAAGGGAATATTGGTAGACTTGATGATACCCGCTATAATCGAATTCAAACTTTAACTAACGCAGAACGTTTTTCAACGCCAGAGTTAAAAGCGAAAGAAACTTTAATTTTGGAAGCTCAGGAAAAATCACGGAGCCTGGAATATGATATTTTTGCCAAAATTCGGGAACAAATTAAACAACAAATTCCCCGCGTCCAAAAATTAGCGAGTGGAGTCTCGAGTCTTGATGTGCTTCAGAGTTTTGCAACGATTAGTGAACGGGAGCAATTTGTGCAACCACACTTTAATCATGATAATCTGCTAAAACTAGACAATGCCCGTCATCCCGTTGTGGAACAAGTGATGGGATCACAAAAATATGTGCCTAATGATGTCTTGATGGACAAGGATACTGGAATTTTATTAATCACTGGTCCGAATATGTCTGGTAAGAGTACGTACATGCGTCAGTTAGCTTTGATTGTAATTTTGGCCCAAATGGGATGTTTTGTGCCAGCTGAAAAAGCAGAAATGCCAATTTTTGATCAAATCTTTACCCGGATTGGTGCAGCTGATGATTTAATTTCTGGTAAAAGTACGTTCATGGTAGAAATGAAGGAAGCTAATCAAGCCATTCAAAATGCAACTGAAAACAGTTTGATTTTATTTGATGAACTTGGTCGTGGAACTTCAACTTATGACGGAGTTGCTTTGGCACAAGCCATTATTGAGTATATTCATGATAAAGTACATGCCAAAACGATGTTTTCAACTCATTATCATGAATTGACAGATTTAAGTGCTGAATTAAAACACTTAAAGAACGTTCATGTTGGAGCAGCGGAAAAAGACGGTAAGCTAGTTTTCCTTCACAAGGTTCTTGATGGGGCAGCTGACAAATCATATGGGATTAACGTGGCGCAATTAGCAGGGTTACCAGATGATTTGCTAGCTCGAGCTCAATCAGTCTTAGATCAATTTGAAAATAACGAACAAACTGATAGTAAAGTAGCTCATCTAGCTATTTCGCCAGTTAAGGCTCCTGTTGCAGTTGAACCAGAAATTGATGAAGATCAACAATTAGAATTATTTAAAGTAGAGACCAAACCAACTGAAACTAGTCAGTTGAGTAAAAAAGAAACTAAAGTCATGAACGAAATTGAAAAAACTGATTTAATGAGTTTGAACCCAATGGAAGTTATGAATTTAGTCTACAAATGGAAACAAAAATTAAACGAAAAGTAAGGGGGAATTGAAATGGCGCAAATTCATCAATTATCAAATGTATTAGCTGATCAGATTTCAGCTGGTGAAGTTATTGAACGTCCAGCATCAGTAGTTAAAGAACTAGTGGAAAATTCGATTGACGCTGGAAGTACTAGAGTTGACATTGATATTAAAGATGCAGGACTACAACGGATTAAAATCACTGATAATGGTAGCGGAATTGCTCCAGATCAAGTCCAACTAGCCTTTACTCGTTTTGCCACTAGCAAAATCAGTAATCAATCTGATTTATTTGATATTCATTCCTTAGGTTTCCGTGGTGAAGCTTTACCTAGTATTGCCTCAGTAGCGGATGTTGATATGAAAACCTCTGATGGAGAACATGAAGGTAGTGAAATTCGCATTCATGGTGGAAAAATGGTTAAACAAGGACCAGCTGAAATTCGGCGAGGTACGACTGTTGAAGTAAATGAATTGTTTTTTAACACTCCTAATCGTTTAAAATATTTAAAGTCAAATTCCACTGAATTAGGTAAAATTACTGACATTGTTAATCGCTTGGCTTTAAGTCATCCCGAAGTAGCTTTATCATTGCAGCATAATGATCGGGAATTATTACGTACTTCTGGGCGAAACAATATGCAACAAGTGATTGCTGGAATTTATGGTAATCCCAGCATGAAGAAAATGATTAAAGTTGAGAACGAAAATAGTAAGTTTAAATTAACTGGATATACTAGTTTGCCTGAATTAACGCGAGCAAGTCGCAAGTATATTTCTGTGATTATCAATGGTCGTTTTGTAAAAGATTATGCGTTAAATCATGCCATTATAGATGGTTATGGCTCAAAATTAATGGTCGGACGTTATCCTGTATCGGTGATTAACGTTGAAATGGATTCCAGTTTAATTGATGTAAATGTTCATCCAACTAAACAGGAAGTTCGTTTATTAGATAGTCGCGAATTAGGAAACTTTATTTCTAAATCAATTTATGATGTGTTAGCACAACAAAATTTGATTCCAGATGCCTTAGATAATAAGTCATTAAAACGGGGACTTTCAGAACATAATACAATGGAAGTGGCATTGAATTTTGATGAGTTAGAGGAACAAACAAATGTAACAAAGACAATGCCAAGCACAGCAGCGATTGATACTGAAACAGTTAAAGTTGCCCCAGTTGAAAACAAAGCTGTTAGACCAACTAATATTCCAGTTATCATTAAAACTAAAGCTGACTTACACAATAAGGATGTCGAAGCATTTAAAAAATATTATTTAAATGAACGCCCTGAAGCAATTTTTGGCGAAGAAAGTGAAAAACAAGTTGAAAAGGAACGTTTCCCACAACTTCGTTTTATTGGACAAGTTCATGGCACTTATTTAATTGCCGAAAGTAAAGATGGAATGTATATTGTTGATCAACATGCGGCTCAAGAACGAATCAATTACGAAAAGTTTCGTAAGCAGGTTGGTGAGGTAGGCGCGGATGAACAAAATCTGTTGGTTCCCATTGTGCTTGATTATCCAGCTAGTGATGCTTTAGCGATTAAAAGTCGCCTTGATTTATTAGAATCAGTTGGAATCAAACTGGAACCATTTGGTAATAATAGTTTTGTCATTCATCAACATCCAACTTGGTTTGAAAAAGGTCATGAAGAAGAAACTATCAAAGAAATGATTGACTGGGTTTTAAAAAACGATAAGTTATCGACAGCTGCTTTTCGTGAAGAAGCTGCGATTATGACAAGCTGTAAACAGGCAATTAAAGCTAATCACCACCTCGACCACAAACAGGCCCAAGCTTTACTAGACAATTTACACAACTGTGAAAATCCCTTTAACTGTCCTCATGGACGTCCGGTGTTAATTCATTTTTCACCTAGTGATCTACAAACGATGTTTAAACGAATTCAAGACCCACATGAAGCGAATGGTTGGGAATAAAAAACGAAATGAGTGATGAAGATGTACGAATATTTATACGGGGAATTAACTGATATTTCGGAACGTTATATCGTAATTGATGTCAATGGAGTTGGTTATTTGATTAACGTGGCTAATCCATATCATTTTGAAACTGACGTTAATACCAAGAAAAAGATTTACGTGCACCAAAGTGTAACGGATTCATCAATGACATTGTATGGATTTGAAACTTTAGAAGATAAACAATTATTTGAGCAACTGTTAAACGTGTCTGGAATTGGTTCTAAGAGTGCTTTAGCTATCATGGCAGGAAATGATAACACAGGCTTAGTAAATGCCATTAAGACTGAAAATGTAAGTTTCTTAGTTAAATTTCCGGGAATCGGAAAAAAGACGGCTCAACAAATCATTCTTGATTTGAAAGATAAAATTGATAAGACGTTGCAACTTGATTTGAACTTACATGAAAAGAGTACCATTGCAGGTTCAAATCCGAAACTTGATGATGCTTTAAATGCTTTAGAAGCGTTAGGATTTACGCATAAAAGCGTGGAAAAAATTCAACCAAAATTGGCAGCACTTGATGCTGACACCACCACTGATCAATACATTAGTAGTGGATTAAAAATGTTAACTAAGTAAGGGGGTTAATTCGTGGAAGATGACAGAATTGTGTCAAAAAGTACTGATGAAAATGATGCTTCGATTGAACAATCCTTGCGTCCACAAACTTTTGACCAATACATTGGACAAGATGAGATTAAAAGCTCATTAAATGTCTATATTAAAGCTGCTAAGCAACGGGAAGAATCATTAGACCACGTCTTACTTTATGGGCCTCCTGGTCTGGGTAAGACGACACTTGCAATGGTGATTGCTAATGAAATGAACGTCCAGTTAAAAATTACCAGTGGACCAGCCATTGAAAAAAGTGGAGATTTGGCCGCATTGTTAAATGAATTGGAACCAGGTGATATTTTATTTATTGATGAAATTCATCGGTTACCCAAAGTCGTAGAAGAAATGCTTTATTCAGCGATGGAAGATTTCTATATTGATATCGTGATTGGACAAGGACCAACGGCTCATCCCGTCCATTTCTCATTGCCACCATTTACTTTGATTGGTGCAACCACTCGGGCGGGGTTATTAGATGCTCCATTCCGAAATCGATTTGGAATTGTCGAACATATGAATTATTATAATCAAGCTGATTTGAAAAAGATTGTGAAACGTTCAGCTCGCATTTTTAATAGTAATATCAAAGATGAAGGGGCACGTGAGGTAGCTTTACGTTCTCGTGGCACACCTAGAATTGCGAACCGTTTATTAAAACGAGTTCGTGATTTTGCACAAGTATCGGGAAAAGCGGAAATTGATATCGAAAGTGTTGATCAAGCTTTATCTGCTTTAGGTGTAGATAATCAAGGACTAGATAGAACTGATATTAAATTATTAGAAACCATGATTGAATATTATCGCGGGGGGCCTGTAGGATTGAATACATTAGCTGCAAATATTGGTGAAGAAGCCGATACAATTGCAGAAATGTACGAGCCATACTTGTTACAAAAAGGCTATTTAAAACGGACTGCCCGTGGTCGAAAAGTAACTGAAAAGGGTTATCAACATTTAGGTATTCCATATCCAACGGAATAAGCAGGATTAATAGCGTTTATAGGTCAAATTTGGTAAAATAGAAGTAATAAATATATGAGGTGAAAATTATGCAACAATACGGTTCAATTGCAATTTTGATTGTTTTATTTGGTTTAATGTACTTCTTTATGATTAGACCTCAAAAGAAACAACAACAAAAACATCAAGAAACACTTAAAACTCTTCAAAAGGGTGATCACGTTGTAACTATTGGTCGTTTACACGGTGTTGTTAGTAACATTGATCGTGCTAAAGGATTAGTTACCATTGATTGTGACGGAATTTACTTAGATTTCGATTTAAACGCAATTGCTAATGTAACTCGTCCAGAAGTTAAAGCTGCCCCTAAAGCTGATGAAAAACCAGCTGAAGAAGCACCTAAGACTGACGAAGAAGCAAAATAATTAAAAGCCTGCATGCAGGCTTTTTTTATTAATGATAAAGAACATACGTTCTAAGAAGGAGGTATTCAGATGGCAGATGATTATATTCAAGTTGATGCATCACGTAAAATCATTCATGTTGATATGGATGCCTTTTTTGCTTCGATTGAAGAACGAGAACATCCAGAATTTTTAACGCAACCGCTTGTGATTGCTAATGATCCTCGAACTACTGGTGGTCGAGGAGTGGTAACAACTGCAAATTATCATGCTCGTCAATTTGGGGTACATTCAGCTATGCCAGCTAGTAAGGCATTAGGCTTATGTCCCAAAGCAGTTTTTAAAGCTCCTGATTTTGAATTATTTAGAAGTGTTTCTGATCAGATTCATGATATTTTTCATGAATATACCGATAAAATTGAAACAGTGGCTTTGGATGAAGCCTATTTAGATGTGACAGAAAATAAAAAGCATATTTCTGACCCAGTCTACTTAGCTCATTTAATTCAAAGTGAGATTTGGGAAAAGACACACTTAACTTGTTCAACCGGAATTTCATATAGTAAGTTTTTGGCTAAAGAGGCGTCTGATTATCGTAAACCAGCTGGAGTGTCAGTGATTAGTGAAGCGGATGCTCACGAGTTTTTAATGCGCCTTAAAATTGAAAAGTATCGTGGAGTGGGTAAGAAAACCGTTGAAAAAATGAAGGCTTTAAACATTAATAACGGGTATGATTTATATCAGAAGTCAGAAATGTTTTTGATTAAAGAGTTTGGTAAATTTGGCTATATTTTGTATCGTCGGGTTCGGGGATCGGATAATCGAAAAGTCGAATATCAGCGAGAACGAAAATCAATTGGAAAAGAACGGACTTATACGCATGAATTAAATAGTATGTCTGACGTAGAACGTGAATTAACAAAGATTGCTAAATTAGTCGTTGATGCACTACAAAAACACCAAAAACATGGGAAAACAGTGGTATTAAAAGTCCGCTATAGTGACTTTACAACTATCACAAAACGAATTACTGAAGCCGATTTTATCGAAAATGATGATAAACTAATTTACAGTAAGGTGATTGATATTTTTGAAGAGTTACCTGATCCTGTTAATGGGATTCGCTTATTAGGAATTACATTGACGAATCTTGCGGATTTAGGATTTCAAAACATTAACTTACCTTTATATTAGAAATAAGGTATACTTAACTGTTAAGAGTTTTTATAGAGGGTAGATAAAATGAATATTAAAGAACAAATTTTTGAAAAAATTAGTGAATACGATACGATTATTATTCACCGCCATCAACGTCCAGATCCAGATGCAGTAGGCTCCCAAATGGGACTTGCAGAGATTATCAAAGCAACATTTCCTGATAAAAAAGTTTATTGTGTAGGTAAACAATACAAAAGTTTTGCCTGGTTAGGTGAAACTGATGAAGTTGCAGATGATGTTTACAAAGATGCTTTAGTAATTGTTTGTGATACTGCTAATCAACCACGAGTTGATGATGCTCGATATCCAACTGGTAAATACCTTATCAAGATTGATCACCATCCTAATGATGATCAATTTGGAGATTTAATGTGGGTTAATCCAGAAGCATCAAGTGTTTCAGAAATGATTTATGACTTATATTCCGCTAATGAAGCTATGAAATTATCTGATGATGGAGCACGTGTTTTATATGCTGGAATTGTTGGTGACACTGGTCGTTTCAAATACCCATCAACAACTAGCCATACTTTTGAAGTAGCTAGTGGATTGACTAAATTTGATTTCCCCCTTAGTGAAATTGCCCAACGTGAAGACGAAATTGATATTCCGTTAGCTCATTTAGCTGCGTATGTTTATCAAAATCTTCACATTTCAGAAAGCGGAGCTGCCTACATTGTTTTAACTAATGAAACAATTCAAAAACTCGACTTAGGCGATGATAGTACATCTTCAGTTGTACCGTTGCCTGGTAACATTGGAGAAGTTGTCGATTGGGCAATTTTTGTTCAACAAAAAGAAGGAGACTATCGAATTCGTCTTCGTTCTAAAGGACCTTCAATTAATGAATTGGCTAAGAAACATGATGGTGGGGGACATGCCCTTGCTAGTGGTGCTGTAGCCAAAGATGAAAATGAAATTAAAACGGTTGTGGCCGAACTCGACCAACTAACCAAAGAATATAACGAGAAAGGTAAAAAATAATGAGTGCATCTTTTAAGGATTATCATTTTAAGCCATTCATCAACGCAGCAATTGATGATTTAGGTTTTAAAAATCCCACACCTATTCAGGCTAAAGTAATTCCTACGATTCGTCATGGCAAGAGTGTAATTGGTAAATCAGCAACTGGTAGTGGTAAGACCCATGCGTTCTTACTTCCATTGTTTAATCAATTAGACGTTAATAGTCAAAAGACTCAAGTAGTTATTACTACTCCTAGTCGGGAATTAGCTTACCAAATTTACGAAAACGTAAAACAAATTGCTAGTTTCAGTGATGAAACTATTCATATCGCTAACTATGTTGGTGGTACAGATAAAGAAAAACAAATCGAAAAACTAAAGCGAGAACAACCACAAATCGTCGTTGGTACTCCTGGTCGAATTTTAGATTTAGCTAAAGCTGGTCATTTAGACATCAACACTGTTGACAAGTTGGTTATTGATGAAGCTGATATGACACTTGACTTTGGTTTCTTGGAAACCGTTGATAAGATTGCTGCCGCAATGGCACAAGATCTTCAAATGATGGTTTTCTCAGCAACTATTCCACCAAAATTGAAACCATTCTTGAAGAAATACATGAAGAACCCCGTTCTTGATGATATTCCTACAGAAACAGTGATTAACAAAGACGTTGATAACTGGTTGATTTCAACTAAAGGGCAAGACAAAAATAGTTTAATTTATAAATTAATTACTATGGGAAACCCATATCTAGTTTTAATCTTTGCTAATACTCGTGAACGAGTAGACGAAATTGAAGATTTCCTTCAAAGCCAAGGATTAAAAGTAGCTAAAATTCATGGTGGTATGCAACCCCGTGTCCGTAAGCGTGTAATGAAACAAATTCAAAATCTTGACTTTCAATACGTAGTTGCTTCAGATTTAGCAGCTCGTGGTATCGATATTGACGGTGTTTCTCACGTTATTAACGACGACATTCCAACTGATAACGAATATTTTGTGCACCGTGTTGGACGGACTGGTCGTAAAGGAATGAAGGGAATTGCCATTACTCTTTACGGTCCTGATGAAGACGCCAAAGTTCTTGAACTTGAAAACATGGGAATTAAATTCCAACCTAAAGAAATCAAGAATGGTGAAATTGTAGATACTTACGATCGTCGTCGTCGTGAAAAATACAAGGGTCATCATGACAAGCTTGATGGATCAACTCTTGGTATGATTAACAAGAAGAAGAAAAAGGTTAAACCAGGTTACAAGCGAAAGATTAAACGTGCCATTAAGATGAAAGATGAACAAAATCGTAAGATTGAATTACGAGGACAAATTCGTGCTCGTAAGAAACAAAAGAAACGTAGTTCAGAACGTTATCAATAATTGACACTAATAATTTTTATAGCTATAATTTTGACAAGGACATACTAGTAAATGAGTTTATCCAGCGATGATTGGACAGTGCAAGCAATCAAAAACAAATTTATTTAGTGCTACCTGATTTGAAATACGGTTCTCGCGTTATAGAGATTATAAGAGGTAAACGATAAACATCGTTGCAAACAAAGTGGTACCGCGTGTAGACGTCTTTGTGTGCAAGGGTGTTTTTTATTTAATTTTATTTATTGGAGGAAGCAACATGAAACAACTTAGCAGTGGCGAAATCCGCCAAATGTTTCTAGACTTTTTTAAAGAAAAAGGTCACACAATTGTACCAAGTGCTTCATTAGTTCCACATGATGACCCAACTTTACTTTGGATTAACTCTGGTGTTGCAACCATGAAGAAATACTTTGATGGTTCTGTAGTTCCTGATAATCCCCGCATGACTAGTTCACAAAAAAGTATTCGGACTAACGATATTGAAAACGTTGGTCGGACTGCTCGTCATCAAACCTTATTTGAAATGTTAGGAAACTTTTCAGTTGGTGATTACTTTAAAGCTGAAGTAATTCCTTGGGCTTTAGAATTACTTACTAGTCCTGATTGGTTTGGTTGGGATAAGAATAAACTTTACATGACTTACTACCCAGAAGACACAGTTACTCGTGATTTATGGGAAAAAGTTGGGGTAGCACCTGACCATTTAATTCCAGTAGAAGATAATTTTTGGGATATTGGTCAAGGACCTTCAGGACCTGATTCAGAAATTTTCTACGATCGTGGTGAAAAGTATGATAATTTAGCTGCTGATGATCCAGAAAATTATCCTGGTGGTGAAAACGAACGTTACCTTGAAGTTTGGAATATTGTGTTCTCACAATTTAATCACACTGCTGAAGGTACTTATGAACCACTTCCCCGTAAAAACATTGATACGGGAATGGGTCTTGAACGTGTTGTTTCTGTTTTCCAAGATGCTCCAACTAACTTTGAAACAGATTTATTCATGCCAATTATTAAGAAAACTGAATCATTCAGTGATAATAAAAAATACGGTGCCAAAGCCGAAGATGATGTTGCTTTCAAAGTAATTGCTGATCATATTCGTGCGATTACATTTGCCATCGGTGATGGTGCACTTCCTTCAAACGAAGGTCGTGGATACGTTATCCGTCGTTTATTACGTCGTGCAACTGTTAACGGTCACCAATTAGGGATTAATGGTGCGTTCCTTTACAAACTAGTTCCCGTAGTTGGGGAAATCATGAAGTCCCATTACCCTAATGTACTTGAACAAAGCGAATACATTCAAAAAATCGTTAAATCTGAAGAAGACCGTTTCAACGCTACTTTAAATGATGGAATTGCTTTATTGAATGAAGTAATTGCTGATACTAAAGCAAAGGGTGAAAAAGTAATCTCAGGTAAAGCAGCCTTTAAGTTATACGATACTTATGGTTTCCCACTTGAATTAACTGAAGAATACGCTAGTGACCGTGGTTTAGACGTTGATGCTGAAGCTTTCGATGCTGAAATGGAAGCTCAACGGAACCGTGCCCGTAATGCTCGTAGTAAAAAGGGTTCAATGAAAGTTCAACGTGATCTTTTAATTGAAATCAAAACTCCAAGTGAATACGTGGGTTACACTGACTTAACTGTTGACTCAGCTGAATTAAACGACATCATCTTTGATGAAGAACTCGTTAAATCAGTTGATGCTTCAAACAAAGAAGCTGAATTAATCTTTGACAAAACTCCTTTCTATGCTGAAATGGGTGGTCAAGTAGCCGATGCTGGTAATATTTATAACGAAAATGGTGATTTGGTTGCAACTGTTGAAGATGTGCAACACGCACCAAATGGTCAAAACTTACACACTGTTAAAGTTCTTGGAGAACTTAAGCAAGGTGGTCACTACAAACTAGTTGTTGATCGTAAATTCCATGCTGGAGTTGAACGTAACCATACTGCCACTCACTTGTTAGACCAATCATTACGTAATGTTTTAGGGGGACATACTGAACAAGCTGGTTCATTAGTTAAACCTGGATATTTACGTTTTGACTTTACTCACTTTGGTTCAGTTACTGCTGAAGACTTGAAGAAGGTTGAAGATTTAGTTAACGAAAAAATCTTCGAAGCTATTCCCGTTGAAACAGTTGTGACTGATAAAGAATCAGGTAAGAAGATGGGTGCCATTGCTTTATTTGATGACAAATATGGTGATGAAGTCCGAGTTGTTAAAGCTGGAGATTTCTCAGTTGAATTCTGTGGTGGTGATCACGTTAAGAACACTAGTCAACTTGGTTTATTCAAGATTACTTCAGAAACTGGAGTTGGTGCTGGTATTCGTCGGATCGAAGCCGTCACTTCAAAACAAGCCTTTGACTATTTGAATGATGAAGAACGTCTTTTAAACGATGTTACTGCAACTATCAAAGCTACTAACAATGCCGCTGCTCCTGCACGTGTGAAGGAAATGCTTAGCCAAATCAAGAACCTTGAAAGCAAACAAGAATCACTTGAAACGAAGCTTGCTAATCAAGAAGCTAGCGATATGTTTACTAATCCTGAAGAAATCAATGGTGTTTCAATTATCACTGGTCAACTTAAGAGTGGTAACATGAATCAACTTCGTGAATTAGCTGATACTTGGAGAGATAAGAAATATTCAAATGTACTTGTACTAGGTACTGGTACTGATGGTAAAGCTAACTTGTTAGTTGCTGTTGATGAAGATACTGTTAAATCAGGTATTAAAGCTGGAGACATTATCAAATCAATTTCAAGCAACATCCAAGGTGGCGGTGGTGGACGTCCAAATCTTGCCCAAGCCGGTGGTAAAAATCCAGCTGGTCTTGATGACGCCTTAAACGCAGCTAAAGAATGGCTTAAAAACAAATAATAAATTACTGTAGTTCTAAACAGATTGGATAAAATATTGAGAATAATGGGATTAGATGTCGGTTCAAGAACCGTTGGGGTCGCAATTAGTGATGCTCTTGGTTGGACTGCACAAGGAATTGAAATTGTTCGAATTAATGAAGATGAAAAAGAGTTCGGACTGGATCGAATTGGGGAATTAATTAAGGAATACGATGTCCAAAAAGTGGTTATCGGTTTACCAAAGAATATGAATAATTCTGAGGGTCCTAGAGTTAAAGCTTCCAAACGATATGGTAAAATGGTTAAAGCTTTCTTTCATTTACCAGTTGATTTTCAAGACGAACGTTTAACGACCGTCGAAGCGGAACGAATGTTAATTGAAAAAGCGGATGTTTCTCGTGCCAAACGAAAACAAGTGATTGATAAAGTTGCCGCTGAATTAATACTACAAGGATATTTAGATAAAAATATTCACTCATAGGAGGTTAACTATGAATAACGAATCAGAACAAATTACATTAATTGATGAAAATGGTGATGAAATTTTATACAACGAATTATTCACTTTTGAATCAAAAGATTACGGACGCTCATACATTTTGATGTACCCAGCTTCTGAAGAAGGAAACGAAGACATCAATATTGAAGCATATGCATTACCAGAAGGAGCAGATCCAACTGGAAATGTTGATGGTGATTTACAACCAATCGAAGATGATGATGAATGGGCAATGGTTGAAGAAACTTTAAACACTTTCTTAGCTGATCCAGAAGACTAATCTTAAAATTTAACTAAACACGAAAGGTATCAACGGTTATGTTGATACCTTTTTTGTATATTCATGATAAAATTAAAATATTACTGGAGGGACTTAGATTGGATAATAAAAAAAGATTTAAAGCTAAAATTGGCAACAAAGATTTTACTTTTATCGGAACTTCTTCCGAAGAACATATGGAATCAGTTACTAAGATTTTGAATGATGAACTTAGCAAAATTAAAGGTCAAGTTAAAAATATTAGTGATGAAGATGCGGCAATACTATTGGCGTTTAATGCCATTTCTGATCAACTAAATAAACAATTAGAAATTGACGATTTAAAGAACAAGGACGAGTAAAATGATTTTAACAATTATTATTTTATTTTTTGGCTTAATTGCATTAATTAAAGGATATCATCGGGGTTTTGTAAACGAACTCCTTAAGTTAGCTGGGGCAATTATTGCTTTAGTATTAGCAACTGGTTTTGCTGATCAAGTTGGTCTAATTTTGAGATCATTTTTTAGAATGTTTGTTTCAAATGACTTGTATTATAACCATGCATTATGGCATGGAATTGGATTTTTTATTACATTCATGATTGTTTTAATGATAGTTCATGCAATTACGCGTTTGTTAGATGGGATTGTCTCACTTCCAATTTTACGGCAATTAAATTCAATTTTAGGAGCTGTAACTAGTCTAATAATTAGTTTACTGGTAATGACAATTATTATTGATGTATTATTACTCTTTAAAGTTGAATGGATTACCTTAGCATATCAAGATTCAACAGTGGCACAACTATTAGTAAGTAGTTTAGGCCAAATTTTTACTTTATAGAATAGGTGGTTAAATGAATCAAAAAGTATTAGATACTTTAGAATACAATCAAATTAAACAAAAAATCAGTGACTATTTGGCCACTGAAAATGGAAAAAAAGAATTACAACAATTAATGCCTAGTGGAGACGAAGAAATCGTTGAAGGTTGGCTTGATGAAACTGATGATGGAGCACATATTTATCGATTAAATCATGTGATTCCTATTCCTAAATTAGTGGATATTACACCATCAGTAAAGCGACTTGAAATTGGAGCTAACTTAAATGGAAAAGAATTGGCTCAGGTTAGTGCAGTCTTAAATGCGATTTCAAAGATTAGCCGTTTCTTTGATAATTTAGAAACTGAAAAAGTGGATCTTCACGTTTTATATGAAGAAGTGAAAACTTTTAGTAATCTTCCAGAAATTACCGCCCAATTGAAAAAATCAGTTGATGATCGCGGTAAAATTCTAGATTCAGCATCAGGAACTTTAAGTTCAATCCGGCGCCAAATCAGTCGCTTGGAAGGCAATATCAAGAGTAAAATGGATAGTTACACCCATGGTAAACAAGCTAAATACTTAAGTGAACCCATTATTACGATTCGTGATGATCGTTATGTAATTCCAGTTAAAGCAGAATATAAGCAAAAATTTGGTGGAATTGTGCATGACCAAAGTACCTCAGGACAAACAATCTACCTTGAACCAGCAGGAGTAGTTGGTCTAAATAATGATTTACGTGGGGAACAAATTAGCGAACGAGAAGAAGAAAAACGGATTCTGGCCCAATTATCTGATTTAGTTCGTCCATATCAAGTGGAATTATTAGCAAATGCCAAACAATTAGGTCATTTTGATTTAATTAATGCCAAAGCACGCTATGCAGACTCAATGAAAGCTACTCGTCCAGCTATTTCAGCTGAAAATAAAGTTAATTTAAAAAATGCTTGCCATCCTTTAATTAACCAAGAAAAAGTAGTGGGTAATGATATTGAATTAGGTTTTGATTACCGCCAAATTATTATTACTGGTCCAAATACTGGTGGTAAAACAATTACCATGAAGACGTTGGGATTACTTCAATTAATGGCCCAATCAGGATTATTTATTACCGCAGATGAAGGTAGCCAGGCGGGACTTTATGATGATGTCTTTGCTGATATTGGTGACGATCAATCAATTGAACAAAATCTTAGTACTTTTTCATCACACATGGATAATATTATTAGTATTTTACATCGGGTGACAAAACGTAGTTTGGTATTGATTGATGAACTTGGTGCTGGGACTGATCCTCGCGAAGGGGCTGCGTTAGCTATGTCAATTCTTGATGCGATTAGTCAATCTGATGCAGAAGTTTTATCAACTACTCATTATCCTGAATTGAAAGTCTACGGTTATAATCGTCCAGAAACCATCAATGCTTCAATGGAGTTTGATGAAAAAACTTTAAGTCCAACTTATCGTTTAATGATTGGAATTCCTGGTCAAAGTAATGCGTTAAATATTGCTAGTCGTTTAGGTCTGGATGACTCAATCATTATGGAAGCTGAATCTTTAGTTGATGAAGATAGTCAAGATATCAATTCCATGATTGAAAAACTTACTCGCCAAACTAAAGCAGCGGATGATCGCGCTCGTAGTTTAGAAGTTGAGTTAAAGAAAGCGACTGAATTACACGCTGAATTGACGGATAAATTTAATCGTTTCACTGAACAACGTGATTCCATGATTAACAAAGCCAAACGGGATGCTAATCAAATTGTTTCGCAAACGAAACGGCAAGCAAATGAAATTATTGATGATTTACACAAACGTCAAAAGAATGCTTCAGTAGATATTAAAGAAAATGAATTAATTGAACAAAAAGGTAAAATTAATGCATTGGAACAACACCCAGAACTTAAAAATAATAAAGTACTTAAACGGTCTAAAGCTAAAAAATCATTTAAAGTTGGCGATGATGTTTTGGTTAAGACTTATGGGCAACGTGGGGTATTACTCAAAAAAGTTGGCAATCATAGCTGGGAAGTTGAACTAGGAATCTTGAAGATGAAGGTTGATGAAGCTAACATGGAAAAAATTCAAGAAGAAAAGCCTAAAAAACAAGCTCACGCAATGGTTCACCGGACACGTTCGTCATCAATGTCACCAACTTTAGATTTACGAGGGGTACGTTATGATGATGCAATGCAACGTCTTGATCGCTATATCGATTCTGCCTTATTAGCAGGGTATCCATCAGTAACCATTATTCATGGTAAAGGAACGGGTGCTTTGCGAAAGGGAGTTATCAATTATTTACGTGGTAATCGCCAAGTTAAAGAATTTGGTTTCTCACCAGCAAATTCTGGTGGTGATGGATCAACCGTAGTTAAATTTAAGTAGATTGCAATCAAGCTAGTTGAAATTAATTTGTATATCAATTATACTTACATCAAGTAAGTAAATAAGGAGGAATTTATTATGGTACATGAAATTACTGATGCAAACTTTGAACAAGAAACATCAAAAGGATTAGTTGTAATTGACTTTTGGGCTACATGGTGTGGTCCTTGTAAAATGCAAGGTCCTGTAATTGAAGAATTAGCAGAAGAAGATAAAAACATTAAATTCTGCAAGATTGAAGTTGATGATAACCAAAAAACTGCTTCATCACTAGGTATCATGAGCATCCCAACCTTACTAATTAAAAAAGATGGTAAGATTGTAGATCAAATTGTTGGATACCATCCTAAAGAACAATTACAAAAAATGTTAGCAGCATATTAAAAAAGAGAACTGACCTGAACCCTTAAAATTGGAGAATGGTTATGCAATTTTCTGGGCGGAATAGAGCCGGTATTGAACCGGTGACATTCCGCCCAGTTTTTCTTTAATACGATAATTATTATATATATGGACGTATTTATTAACAGCTGACTTTAGTTTTGAGTAACTATCATAACTAAAGTTATGAATTGTTCCAACTTTTAATTGATTGAAAAAACTTTCAATACAAGCATTATCCAAACATGTAGCCTTACGGCTCATGCTTTGAAATACTTTATTATCTTTCAAAATATTTACGAATTTTGCATTTTGATATTGAAATCCTTGATCAGAATGAACTGTCATACGATATTTTAATTTTGGACGAGCTAAAACTAATTCTGCTAAAGGTTTTACAACAAACTCTACAGTTGGATGCAAACTTAGACTCCAGGTTATAATTTCGTTATTATACAAATCCATATATGCTGTAAAATAAGCTCGTTCATTCATGGTCTTATTACCCCAACGTATTTCAGTAACGTCAGTAACTATTTTCTGTAAAGGTCTGTCAGTTTTGAATCGTCTATTAATTCTATTGGGAGATACTTTTCCACGTTTTCCTTTGTATGAATTATATTTTCTAGTTTTTCTTTCATAAGCAGTACACAATAGTCCTTCTGAATTCATTATTCGGAGGACTTTTTTGTGATTTATTTTAAATCCTAAATTATTTAATTCTAAAGTAATCCTTCTATATCCATAATCAATAAATTCAGACCTAATTCTTTTGATTTCTGCAATGACCCTTTGGTCATTACTAGAATAGTCACGTTTTAATGAATCATGATAACTACTACTAGATATTTCTGCTATATCTAATAACATGTGTAACGGGTAATTAAAGTCACGCCTTAACTCAGTAATTATTTGTGTTTTTTCTCTGTTTGGCATTTCTTTTGACTTTGAGTTAAGGCTTTTATTTTTCCCATGTATTGAATTTTAGCTTTTAAGTAGGTGTTTTCTTGTTCAAGTCTGTTTAATTTTTCCTCTAGTGATTCTTTATTATTATTCATTTTGATTAGTCTTCCTTTAAAAGGTTTTAGACGTCCAATTGATAATAACTTTTCCCACTGAAATATTGTCACAGGATTCCTAATTTTAAAGTAACGTGAAGTATTAGGATATGATTCATTATTTTCAAGACGCCAATTTATAACCTTAATTTTAAATGAATAAGAGTATCGTGTCTTGGTTGAATTATTAATTAATCCACTTTCACCAAATATTTCTAAACGTTTTATCCATTCGTACAGCGTAGCTGTACCCTTAATACCATATTTTCGCATTATAGTATTTGTTGGAACGCCATTATTGTAATCTTTAATAGCAGCTAATTTGATTTCTGATGTAAACAAAAAGAACCTCCTAAATTGGGTTCTCCAATTTAAGGGGTTCAGTTCAAACCCACGTGGGTTCTCTTTTTATTTAGATAATTCAATTTTGGCAACGTCATCAGGGTTAATGATTTGACGAGAAATATCAGAAATAACTGTAATTTCAACAATATTTTTACGCTTTATTTTATATTCGGCTTCAGTTTCAAATCCAGAATTTTGTTGGATGGTTTGAGCAATAAAACCAGCTTCTAACATAAAATCAGCATCTTTATCGAGGGACAATCTGGCTTGAACCTCAGCACCAGTCAGCGTAAATACATTTTTACTTTCTGATCCAGTGGTTAATTCTAAAGTTCCAAATTGTGATTGTTGGAAGAATTCTGGAAGATCATCAGTATGAATTGGATATTTAATGGCTAAATTTTTTCCAGCCCAATAAAGGATATCATGAATGTCTGCAGATAGAACATCTTTTAAAAGTGAGTCTCTAATGAGTTCGATTCCCCAAAATGACGGATTGGAATTGTCTTGAAAAAATTTATTATAATTGTTTAAGTCTTTTTTACTCATTATCATTCTCCATTCGCTATTTATACGTGTTCAATTCTACCATAAAAGCATGGTATCTGAGTGCAGACATACTAATTTATAGTATAATAAAAAAAGAAAAAGAGGGGGTAATCGACATGAATTCAGAACCAATTGCGTTTATGGACTCTGGTATCGGAGGTCTAACCGTTCTAAAAGTGGCTCTTAAAGAACTTCCTCACGAAAATATGATTTATTTGGGTGATGAAGCACATATGCCATATGGTGAAAAAAGTGTGGATCAAGTTATTGATTATAGTTTAGAAATCGGTGACTTCTTTGAAAATCAAGACGCTAAGTGTATGGTGGTTGCTTGTAATACCGCAACTGCTTCGGCGTTGAGTGAATTACAAACCAAACTAAACATTCCAGTTGTTGGTGTTATCAAACCCGGTAGCACAGCAGCTGTGAAAGCCACTAAAAAAGAAAAAATTGGTGTGATTGGAACTAAAGTTACAGTCAACAGTCATGCTTATAAAAAAGAAATTCAAAAATTAAATCCTAATGCTGAAGTAATTGAATTAGCTTGTCCAACTTTTATTCCGCTAGTGGAAAAAGGAGATTATACATCGCAGCTAGCTAAAGATACAGTTGCTGCTGGTTTACAATCTATTAAAGACTCTGGAATTGATACCTTAGTATTGGGTTGTACGCATTTTCCAATTATTGCAAATTTGATTCAAGCTGTCATGGGTGATGATGTTCAACTAATCGACCCTGGATTTGAAACAGTAAATGTTGCTAAATCCATTTTAGCCGACAAAAATGAACTAAATAATGCTAAAATAACAGAAACGAAATATTATACAACTGAAGGAGTTACTCATTTTGATGAAGTAGCTTCACAATGGTTAAATCGAAAGGTGGGTTCAAAGTTGATTACTCCAGATCAACTTAAAGAATATGGCAGATAAAGAAATCGTTATCGCAACCGGTAATAAAAACAAACTTCGTGAATTTAAAGAAATGCTTGAACCGATGGGTTATACTGTTAAATCAATTAAAGATTTTGACAACATCCCTGATATTGTAGAAGATGGTAAAACATTCGAAGAAAATGCTACTATTAAAGCTACAGCTGTAGCAAAAGCACTTAACTTACCAGTTTTTGCTGATGATTCTGGACTAATTGTCCCATCAATCAACAACGAACCAGGTATTTATTCAGCTCGCTACGCTGGTGACCATGATGATGATGCTAACAACGCTAAGTTATTAAAACGTCTTGGTCATTCAGACGATAGAAACGCTTATTTCCATACTTCACTTGTTGGGGTTAAGCCTGATGGTGAAAAAATTCATGTGAGTGGAGTAGTTTCTGGTGAAATTACTACTGAAGAACATGGTGATAATGGTTTTGGTTATGACCCATTATTCTATGTTCCAAGTATGCACAAAACTATGGCTGAAATGACTGATGATGAAAAGAATAGTGTTAGTCACCGTGGTCGTGCGTTAGAAAAATTAAAAACAGTTATTAACGACTGGTGGTAAAAACAAAAGTAGCATTGAAAGTCCGATTGGATTTTCAATGCTACTTTTTTATTTTGTATTAGTGGAAATTGGGAGGGCCTCAGTAGCCGACTTAGATTTCTTTTGTGGTTTAGCAGGAACTTTAACCGTTTGTGGAGACATTGGAAGGGCGATATTAGCGTCATTAATTGCCTTTAAATAAGCAGCAAGATAAATAGCTTGAACTTTACTTTCAGTGCCACTACGGGCAGTTATTACTGTTTGAATGGCCAATGAACCATCCGTTAGGTATACAGTTCCAAAAACTACTGGTAATCCAATGACATTTGCATCACTACCATCAAGTTTTTCATTAACATCTGCCATGATATCTTCAATTTGTTTAATGGGAGAATCTGGCATGATTCGAATATTAACTAAAGTGGAAATGTTTCCCCGAGATAAATTGGAAATAGTAGTAATATCGCGATTGGGAATGAAGTTTAAAGTTCCATTTTGACTTCTTATTTGAGTGGTTCGTAACCCAATTGCAGCTACGATTCCATTGGTACTATTGATAATGACATGTTCTCCAACATCAATTTGATGTTCAAAAATAATGAAGAAACCACTGACAATGTCACTTACAAATCCCTGGGCTCCAAGACCAATGGCTAGTGAGAATATTCCAGCACCCGCAATTAAAGTTCCTACTGGAATGCCAATGATTGAAAGAATGGAATATAACCAAAAGAAAATCACCAAATAGTAGAATGCATTTTGGGTCAACGTATAGATGGTTTTATTACGGCGCCGAACCATTAATTCGGAATTGTCGATGGGATTATCACTTTTAGAAGATTTCATTTTAATTTGATATTTTTTAAAGAAATGAGCGATGATTTTTTTACCGGTTTCAGCGATGATTAAAAATAAAACGGAAATTAAAATAATGCTAATTACTTTAGTTGTGAGATTCCACAGAATCTGGTCAAAATCAAATTTATTGAGAAAATTATTTAAAAACGTATTTTTTGTATATTGTTTGATTGCATCGTCGGTAGCAGTCAAAACTAAGCTGTAGTGCATGTTATTACCTCATTCAATAAAATGTTTGTATCTAATTTTATCAAAAATTGAAGTGTTTTAATAGAGTTCCTAGTTGCATTGATTGTCATTATTATGAAATAATGCTATTCTTAACGTGTTTATAAATCATTAGGAGGTAGTTCAATGACTATTGGACAAATAGCAGGTTTAATTGCTGCAATTGCTTTTGCTGTATTAGTAGTATTTATCGGTATCTTTTTACTTAGTTTAGTTAAGGTTATGAACGATGCTAGTCGTAATTTAGATTCAATTACCATTGATATTAACGATTTAAGCGACAACGCTAGTGATTTGATTGATAATGTTAATGATCGAATTGATCAAATTGACCCAGTTTTTCAAGCTGCGGCTGATTTAGGTAGTACTGTTAGTGACGTAACTGATAAAGCTAAAAAAACATCAGAAGACTTAAAGCATCGTATGAGTTTCTTTACAAAGACTTCAATGCTTAACGTTGCAGCTAAAACTGCAATGCATATGTTTTCAAAACACAATAATAAAAAGAAAAACGAAAAATAATTTTCATTAATTAAAGGAGAATATTATGAGCTTTAAAAAAGGTTTATTTTTAGGAACTATTCTTGGTAGTGCAGCTGCTTTTGCTGCATATCGTTCACTTGATGAAGAAAAACAATACGAAATTAGAAATACAGTTTTAGATGCTGTTGAAGATGCCAAAGATCGTGCTGTTGATTATGCATATTATGCAGCTGATACTTTAGCAGATGCTAAAGACAGTGCCAATGATCGTATGGAAGATTACAAAGATTCTTTTGATGATGTTAGTGATAAAATTTCTAATAAACTATTAGATTTAAAAGAAGATTTGGGTGAATTACAAACTTACCTTAACTTAATTCCAATTCCTAAAACTCAAGAACAAGATCTTGAAAAGGATAAAGAATCAGATGATATTACTTTAGATATGGATGATGCTTTTTCAACTGAAAATGATAACGATGATCGTATTGCTAATGAAACAGTTGAAGAACACAAAAACTAAATTAGTTATTAAAAAGAGCTGTTTCTGCGGAAATGGTTCTTTTTAATAACTTGAATGTAAACGGTTACTCTGCTATTCTTGTAGTGAAGATATTCACGATGAAAGAAGGGCGACTAAATGAAAAAGAAAGAAACTGTAACAATTTATGATGTAGCTAGAGAAGCTTCTGTTTCAATGGCTACAGTTTCTCGAGTAGTTAATCATAACCATAACGTTAAACCTGCTACGGAACAAAAAGTTTTAGAAGTTGTAAAACGTTTGAATTACCGTCCCAATGATGTAGCTCGTGGGTTAGCAAGCAAAAAAACTACCACTGTTGGAGTTATTATTCCTAATGTTACTAATTCATATTTTGCTGCGTTAGCCCGTGGAATTGATGATATTGCTGAGATGTACCAATATAATATTATTTTGACCAACTCAGACGGTGACGAGAAAAAAGAAATTAAAGCCTTAAATACTTTATATTCAAAACAAGTTGATGGAATTATTTTCATGGGTAACGAAATTAGTGACACAGTTCGTTCCGATATGAGTGATGAACGTATCCCAGTTGTTTTAGCTGGTTCAGTTGATCCACAAAATCAATTTAACAGTGTTAACATTGATTATCGCAAAGCCGTTTATGCCCAAACGAATGAATTGCTAAAAAATAATGATCGAGTAGCCTTTGTTGCAGCTCATTTAGACCGCTCTATCAATAAGAATTATCGTTTGGAAGGGTATAAAGATGCTTTAAAAGATGCTGGAATTCCATTCCGCAAGACCCTATTATTTGAAGCTAATCAAACAACTTATGATAGTGGCTACAAGCTCCGTAATAAATTAATTCAGGAAGAAGCCACAGCAGCAATTGTTAGTAACGATGATGTAGCAGCTGGAATTATGAATTCTATGACAGACAGTGGGATTAACGTTCCAGAACAATTTGAGGTTGCTACCAGTGATAACACCAAATTGACTGAGATGACTAGACCAATGATGTCTACCATTACGCAACCGCTTTATGATATTGGTGCTGTATCAATGAGACTACTTACCAAATTAATGAAGAATGAGGATGTTTCTGAACGAGATGTCTTACTTCCATTTGGATTAAAACAAAGAAATTCTACAAAATAGCAGTATATTTGATTAAGCTAGTTTTTGTTGGTATAATCAAAACTGTTAATTTCAGTTATAGAGAGGGAGTGCTGAATCATGTCAGGACATTCAAAATGGCATAATATTCAGGGTCGTAAAAACGCTCAAGATGCAAAAAGAGGAAAAATTTTCCAAAAAATTTCACGTAACTTATATCAAGCCGCTAAATCAGGTGGAGTGGATCCAGATGGTAACCCACAATTAAGACTTGAATTAGAAAAAGCTAGAGCAGCAAATATGCCTAAGGATAACGTTCAACGTGCCTTAGACAAAGCTTCTGGTGTTGGTGGAGCTAACTTCGAAGAAGTAACTTATGAAGGTTACGGACCTGGTGGTACTGCTGTAATGGTTTCTACTCTTACAGATAACAAGAACCGTACTGCCGCTGCAGTTCGTTCTGCTTTTACTCATCATGGTGGTTCTTTAGGAACTAATGGTTCAGTTTCATATAACTTTGACCGTAAAGGTTACGTTGTAGTCTTACGTGATGACACTGAAGACGACGAAGATACAATGTTAATGGCAGCGTTAGATGCTGGTGCTGATGATATGAAGGCTACTGAAGATGAATACCAAATCTTCACTGATCCTTCAAACATGACAGCAGTTCGTGATGCATTGCAAGATGCAGGTTACAAACTAGATAACTCTGAAGTTCGTCTATTCCCACAAAATGTTACAGAAGTACCTGAAGATAAAATTGCTCAATACACTGGATTAATTGATGAATTATCTGAAAATGATGATGTTCAAGATGTCTATGAAGCAGCTGTTTTACCAGAAGATGCTGAATAATTAAATAGATTTTCAAAAAGACTCAATCTTTAAAATAAGATTGGGTCTTTTTTCGTATCTTATTTTAAAGGATGTGAAAAAAATGGAAATTAGTAAATTATTTGACCAAATTATAGAGTTAGCGGTTCAAAAACATGCCTCTGATATTTATTTTTTACCAAAAAGTAAAAATTATGAGGTGAAAATTCATACGGTGCATGGCGTGATTCAATTATCTGAAATTTCGTTTGAAAAAGCCCAACGGTTAATTACGTATTGTAAATATCAAAGTGGTATGTCAGTTTCAGAAAAAAGAAGACCACAATTAGGTTCGATTTCTTATTTATATCAAGAGAACCAGTTGCGAATTCGACTTTCTTCGGTGGGAACTTTTAATCATCATGAATCTTTAGTGTTACGAATTATTTATGATAATAACCAAAATGATTGTCAGTTTTTTGAGGAAAGTATGGTCCAACGTTTGATAGATTTAACCAATCAACGTGGATTAATGGTTTTTGCTGGTCCAACTGGTTCTGGAAAAACCAGTACCATTTATAAAGTCGCGCGCTCCTTACATGCAAATGAGGTAATTATGTCAATCGAAGATCCAGTAGAAATCTATGATGATCGCTTTTTACAATTAGAAGTTAATGAAAAAGCTGATATGAGTTATGCTAATTTGCTAAAAGTTGGATTACGACAACGTCCAGATGTCTTTATAATTGGTGAAATTCGTGATGAGCAAACTGCTAAAATAGCTATTCGGGCAGCATTAAGCGGTCATTTAGTTTTTACCACCGTGCATGCTAAGACGCCTGCCGGAGTGATGCAAAGATTATTAGAATTGGGAGTGAAATTACCACAACTTCAAAGTGCTATTAACGCTATTGTCTATCAACGATTAATTCCAACTACAAATGGAGATAGTAAGGCTTTACTTTCAATTGCCTCTTTAACTGAAATTGAGAATCAAACTGACGATATGCAGGATTGGAAAATAAGATTAGAAAAATTGCATAAGAAAAAGGTGATTTCTGATGAAATTCAAACTAAATACCAATTCGGATAAATTATCATTACAACAACAAACTTTTATTTTTTCGACAATCGCAGAATTATTGCAGATTGGTTTTTCAATTTCACAGTCATTATCTTTCATTAAAACCGTTTCGAAAAAGAATCGGAAAATTATTAGTAAGGTTGAACAGGGCCTTGAAAATGGTGATTCATTACCGCACGCAATGAAGTTCTTTTTGAATAATTCGATGTATCAACAACTAGTAATTGCAGATGAACATGGAAAAATTGAAACAGGGATGCAAGAAATTAGTGAGTTTATTCAGTTACGGCTAAAGCAACAAACTAAAATTCGTGATATTGCCATTTATCCGTTAATTTTATTTTTTGGTTTGATGATTATGCTAGTAGCTATCAAATTATTTATCTTACCTGAAACGGATGCACTAGGAAATGTAGCTAAATCACAAAATTGGATTACTTATTTATTATTTGTGATGGCTGGATTCTTGGTGGTATTTGGTTTCTACAAAATTAAAGCCTTCATTAACCGAAAAGCAATCTATAAGGCTAATTTTCTAAGTCGTATTCCAATTTTGGGTACAGTCTTTTCCTCATATTATGAATATTATTTAACCAGCAATTTAGCTATTATGCTTTCAAATGGTCTAGATATGCGCAAAATTGTCCAAATTTTTGCCAAATTTAAAGAAAATTCTTTGCTTTACGAGATTGGAATCAATATGGATCAATCTCTCAATCGCGGAATTAGTATCGATAAAATTTTCAAACGCTATCACTTTGTTTCAAATGAATTAGTCGTTTTTCTTTCCAATGGAAGCACTAATGAAGTTTTAGCTCAAAATTTACAGGCTTTAAGCAAATTATGTTTTCAACGACTAATCAAAAAATCAGAAAAATTAATTAGTTTAATTCAGCCAACTGCTTTTGTGATTATTGGAATTACAATTGTGGTTACGTATTTAAAAATGTTAATGCCACTATATCAATCAATGGAGAGTATTTATTAATGAAAAAGCGAAAAGGATTCACCCTTATTGAAATGACAGTTGTATTATTTATTATTTCTTTATTAATTTTGATTATTATTCCAAATTTAAGTTCCCAAAAAAATCATGCGAATTCCGTACATGGAAATGCCATGGTCAGTGTAGTACAAACTCAGGTTGATGCTTATGAAGATGAACATGCAGATAAAAGTGTGACTTTTGATAAATTAGTAGAAAATAATTATTTAACTAAAAAACAAGCAAAACAAGCTACTGATGAAAAGATTACGATTCAAAATAATCATGCTAAAAAAGACTAGAACTGGTTTTACCTTAGTTGAAAGTTTAGTTGTTTTAGCAATTAGTTCGCTTATTGTTGGTATGTTATTGCTATGTTTAAATGTTTTTCCACAAAATAGCATGAAAGAAAAAGCTTTTTGGCGGTTATTTAATGAAAAGTGGAATGAATCTATTCAACGAGGTAAAAATGAAGGTCGGGTAACGGATGTTAGAATTTGGAAGGGCCAGGACGTTGAATTTCGATTTTACAAAAATAAACACTTGATATCAGAATATGTTGATATTCCAGAGGGACTAAGTGCCAACGGACAACATGATATTTTTATTACGCCCACTGGATTTACAAAACCACAAACGATTAATTGGTATTCTAAAAATCGGCATTGTGGCATTCAACAAAAATTTCAATTAGGTTGGGGGATTTATTATTGTGAAGATGATAAATAGAACAGGATTTACTCTAGTCGATACTTTAGCAGGCTTAGTTATTATTTGCTTAGCGGCAACAATGTATTTTGAAGTGAATCAAACCATGAATTATCGGTTACAACACAGTACAAATCAACTAATGGAAACACGGAGAATATATGAAAATAAGCTTAAATAAGCAAAGAAATGGTTTTTCCCTAGTGGAAACCATTTTTTCTTTACTAATAATTTCAATTGCAGTTAGTATGATTAGTCTTACTTTTCAACAAATGCGTCAAAATAATATTAAAACGCAACAGAGTAGTGAATTGTTTAGATATGTAGATTTAATTGAATCGAATCAATTTGATTTTAAAATTGATAAAGTTGAGATTGAAAGAATAAAGTTATATTCGCAAACTGAGAATCAATATTACATTATTGAAAAATATAATAACTTGATTAAGATGAAAGCTGCGGATGGAGGGTATATGCCCTTAATTTTAAATATTGATGCAGTTAAATGGGATCAAGTTGATGATTGTTTGATATCTAAAATAAAGTTAGGGGGACATGTTTATGAATTTAAAAGTAAACTCCCAGAGAAAAGGTAGTCTAACTTTAATCGCAGTATTATTTATATTATTGGTCGCGTTTATTTTAAATTATCAAATGCAAACCGTTAATCAACAAGTCGAATGTAATAATCGACGAATTCAACAAATGAAGCGAACAATTAGACAGTGAATCTTGAAAAATGACAACATTTTCGGTACTATTAACCATAGATATATGCTAAAAGGAGCTGAATATATTGTCTGAAAAAGATACTACAGATTTATATCAGGTCTTTGATCAATCTGCCAAAGTATTAATGCAAGCCCTTAATACTTCATATTTGGATGCATTTATTGAAACAGCTGATAACATTATTGATAATGGAACAGTTCGTGTCGAAAATGGTGTACCAAATGAAAAGGTGGTCAAAGAACTGACTGATCTTTATAAAACAATTGATTACAAGAAAATGGATGCTCCTTCGATTCGTCGAGCTATCCAAATGGCTATGATTAGAGCAATTAAAGTAGATAAAATTCAAGCCATCCATCAAATTACCCCAGATACCATCGCTTACATAATGGGATATTTGATTTTAAGACTTTATAAAAATGACCAATCAGTTAAGGTATTAGATCCAGCTGTTGGATCTGGGAATTTATTGACTGCGGTAATGAATCAACTAAAAACTGAATTACATGATAATGTTGAAGGAATTGGAATTGATAATGATGATTCCATGATTTCAGTTGCTAGCATTAGCGCTAAATTACAAAATTTGGATATTGAGTTAATTCACCAAGATAGTATTGCTGAAATTGACATTCCAGATGTTGATTTGGTTGTATCTGATTTACCAATTGGTTATTACCCAATTGATGATAATGTGACTGATTACGAAACTAGTTCAACTAGTGGTCATTCATATGTTCATCATTTGTTAATGGAACAATCAATTAATCATCTAAAAGATGGTGATTTTGCGGTTTTCTTAGTTCCAAGTAATCTATTTCAAACCAATGAAGCTAAAGGTCTGTTAAAATGGATGCAAGACACTGTTTATTTGCAAGGTATTTTGAATTTGCCAAAAGAGTTATTTTTAAATGAAAGTGCTCAAAAAGCAGTTATGATCTTACAAAAACGTGGTAATGGTGCCAAACAGGTCGATAAAGTGATGCTAGGAGAATTTCCATCATTTAAAGACACTGGTGCTTTCCAAAAATTCATGCAAGAAATTGTTGAATGGGAAGAAAAAGATCTATTAAAAAAATAAACGGTAATTAAGGGAGAATATAATGAGTAAAATTATTGCAGTTAACGCTGGTAGCTCAACTTTAAAATTTAAATTATACGAAATGCCTGCAGAAAAAACTTTAGCTGAAGGTTTAATTGAAAGAATTGGTATGAAAGATTCACACGTTGTTATTAAGTATGGTGATGGCCAAAAATTTGAAGAAACTTTAGATGTTAAAGATCATAATCAAGCTATTCAAATCTTATTAGATCAATTATTAAATCTTAAAATCATCTCAGATTACTCAGAAATTAATGGAGTTGGTCACCGTGTCGTTGCTGGTGGAGAATACTTCAATAAATCTGTAATCATTACTCCAGATGTTTTAGAAAAAATTGAAAGCTTAGTTGAATTAGCTCCACTACATGAACCAGCTAACATCCTTGGAATCAAAGCATTTAAGAAAGTATTACCTGATATTACTAGTGTGGCTGTTTTTGATACTGCATTCCATGCTACATTACCTGAAAAGAATTTCTTATACAGTACTCCTTATGAATACTATGAAAAATATGGTGCCCGTAAATATGGATTCCACGGAATTAGTTACCGTTATGTAAGCCAACGTGCCGCAGAATTACTTGGCAAACCAGCTGAAGATTTAAAAATGGTTATTATGCATTTAGGTGCTGGTGCTTCTATTTGTGCCGTTAAGAACGGTAAATCATACGATACTTCAATGGGATTCACTCCTGTTTCAGGTATTACTATGGCAACTCGTTCTGGTGATGTTGATCCTTCATTACTTGCCTACGTAATGGAAAAAGAAGGCATGACTGACATTAATGACATGATCGAAGTATTAAACAAAAAATCTGGATTACTTGGTATTTCAGGTGTTTCTGCAGATATGAGAGATGTTGAAGCTGCTCAAGCAACTAATCCACGTGCTAAAGTAGCACGTGAAATCTATGTTAACCGAATTGTTCGTTATGTTGGTGCTTACATTGCTGAAATGGGTGGAGCAGATGCCATTGTCTTTACTGCCGGTGTTGGTGAAAACAGTATCACAGTGAGAAAAGAAGTTGCGGATGCTTTAAACTGCTTCGGTATTGCTGTTGATGACGAAAAAAATGATGTTCGTGGTGTTGTTCGCGACATTAGTGCTAAAGATTCAAAAATTAAAACTTTATTAGTTCCAACTGATGAAGAATTAATGATTGTACGTGATGTTCAAGCACTTTCAAAATAATTAAATAAAATAAGAAAACTTCGATAATTACTATCGAAGTTTTTTATTTTCCCTAATTTATAGATATTTTTTAAACAAGTGTCTTTTTTATTTCGACAAATTAGTCAAAAACAGGTATACTATCATTAATACATATTTGTAAATCGAAAGAGGTATAATATTTTGGCTGAAAATAACAATGAACAAAACATGTCACGTGGTTTGAAAAACCGACATGTACAATTAATTGCATTAGGTGGAACTATTGGGACTGGATTATTCTTAGGTGCTGGTAAATCAATCCATCTGGCTGGTCCTTCAATTTTATTAGCATATTTAATTGCTGGACTTGCATGTTTCTTCTTGATGAGAGCATTAGGGGAATTATTACTATCAAATACTAGTAGTGTTTCATTTATTGATTTCATCAATAAATATTTAGGTAAAAAGACTGGTTTTGTGGCTGGTTGGACCTACTTGATTTGTTGGATCACAATTGCCATGGCTGAAATTACAGCTGCTGGATTGTACATGCAATTCTGGTATCCTGATCTTCCAATTTGGGTAACGGCTTTATTCTTATTAGTAATTTTATTCTTTATGAATTCAATTACTGTATCTGCTTTTGGTGAAACAGAATTCTGGTTTGCCATTATCAAAGTGGTTGCTATTTTGGTATTAATCGGGGTGGGGGTAGTGCTTGTTGCGATTCATTACAAGACTCCCGTAGGTTATGCCTCAGTATCAAACATTACTGGTGGTAGTTTCTTCCCACATGGTTTTAAAGGTTTCTTCATGTCATTCCAAATGGTTGTCTTCAGTTTCGTTGGGGTCGAAATGATTGGTATGACTGCTTCTGAAACTAAAGATCCTGAAAAAATTATCCCTAAATGTATCAACGATGTTCCAGTTAGAATTATTTTGTTCTACATTGGTGCTTTAGTTGCATTGATGTGTATCTATCCATGGTCATACGTTTCACCAGATTCAAGTCCTTTCGTGCAAGTTTTCCAAGGAATTGGAATTAAGTCAGCAGCTGCCATTGTTAACTTCGTTGTTTTAACTGCCGCTGCATCCGCATGTAACAGTGCTGTCTTTACGACTGGTAGAATGCTTTATTCACTTACTTCAGAAAGCAAGAACAAATTTGCTAAACAATTCGGAACTCTTTCAAAACGGGGACTTCCTAGTCGTGCCATTCTTGCATGTACATTATTAATTGCTTTATCAGTAATTCTAGATGTTATTATGCCTGAAGGGGTTTTTGAATTTATTTCTAGTGTGGCCACTACATGTTTCTTATTTATCTGGTCATTAATCTCAGTTACCCATTATAAATATCGTGAATCATTGAGTGTTGACGAAACAAAAGCATTACCATTTAAAATGCCATTGTTCCCATACTCAAACTTCTTCATCATTGCTTTCATGGCAATGGTTGCAATTGTACTTCTATTCTCAACATCAACCTTAGTTGCTTTAGTAGGTTCAGTAGTTTGGTTAATTGGAATGTACATTTTTGCTAGTGTAAAAGTTAAATAAAACAAAGTCCAGTGAGTAATCACTGGACTTTTTGTCTGTCTATATTTTGGGAAGATGGTAAAATTGAAATATATGTTATGAAAAGGGGAATCATGATGAAAACTAAAGTAGCAATTTTACATACGAATGATTTACATTCACACTTCGAAAACTTCCCTAAAATTAAACGCTTTATGCAAAGTAAAACGGATGAATTAGAAGCACAAGGATATACGGTGTTTCGTGTTGATGATGGTGATGCTATGGATCGGTCTAATCCATTGACGGATGTTACTAATGGTCAATTTAACGTAGAATTATTGAATCAAATTCATTATCAAGTGGCGACAATTGGTAATAATGAAGTTTTGACTAATTCACATGCTGATCTTGAACATCTGTATGATAAAGCTAATTTTAAAGTTATTTTAGATAACGTTGATGAAAAAAATAGTGGCAAAAAACCGAAATGGGCTAATCGTTATGTAGATTATAAGTTGCCTAATGGGGATAAATTGAGATTTATGGCACTAACTTTTCCATATCCAACTTTTCAAATGTTAGGCTGGCTACAACATCCAGTCTATGAAACTATTGCTGACGAAATTAAGCAGTGGTCAGGTGACTATGATGTATTAGTACTTCTTTCTCACTTAGGAATTAATTATGACCGCGGCATCGCAAAACGGTTTCCTGAAATTTCAATTATTATTGGTGGGCATACCCATCACTTATTACCAACCGGGGAAATTGTTAACGATACCTTGTTAACTGCTGCGGAAAAGTGGGGTCATTATGTTGGCGTAATCACTTTTGAAGTAGATGGTAAAACAGTTACTAATCGTCAAGCTGAAGTTATTAAAACGAGCGAACTAGCTGAAGAACCAGAAGACGCTAAGTGGATTAAATCTGTTGAAGATAAGGGAGAAGCAATGTTAGCTGCCGAAAAAGTGGCTGATTTACCTAAACCACTTACCACATCTCTCAATGACGATAATTCAATGATTGATGCGGGACTAAAAGCTTTAGAAGCATATACAGAAACGGATGCTGCAGTCTTAAATACCGGTTTGTTTTTAAAAAATTTACCTGCTGGAATTATTGATATGAACCAAATCCAACAAGTCTTGCCGCATAATATTCATGCAATGAAAACAGAACTTTGGGGTTTTGATCTAGTTCGCTTAATTAAAGAAATGGAAAAGAATAAAAAATTCCTCATTCATTTTGAACAAAAAGGAATGGGATTTCGGGGAATTGATTTTGGTTTATTAGTTTATGCTGGAATTAGTTATGATGACAAGCATGATCGTGTTTTGTGGCATGGAAAACGAATTAACCCATTGCGAAAATATAAGATTGGATTAATTGATCATTATGATTTTATTCCATTTTTCCCTACAGTTGATATTGCTGGAAAAAACAAGATCTATTTCGAAGGTACATTAAAACAAATTTTTGCTGATTATTTAGCAAAAAAATATCCGATAAGGAATGAACAACATGAATCATAGTGAAATTGAAGAATTAATTGAGGCTCGTAAAGATACCCGAACTAAGTTTGCGGATATTAAACGAGTTGATGAAACAACTTTAAAAATTAATGGTCATTTATATAATTTAATCGAAGATAAGAATAATGGATTTGATTTAGGTCAATTTGAAAATACTTTTAATCCAGTATTTACCCATTTCGATTATATTGTTGGTGATATTGGGTATGGTCAATTGCGTTTAAAGGGCTTTTATGATGATAAACGGAATGTTGAAGGTGATTTGAAAAAGAGCGCCATTCAAGATTATATTATTGATTATTGTAATTTTGGTTCACCTTACTTTGTTTTGCATAATTTAGAAGCAACTAAAGTTGTTGAACCTAAGAAGAAATCAACACGTAATCGCAATCGTAATAACCATAGTAATACTCGTAAAAATCATGAAAATAAACCTAAACGACAATCACAAAATCAAAGTAAACCAAATCGTCATCGTAAGTTTACAATTCGCCAAAAAAATGAGGATTAGGATTAATGAAGAAATATAAAGGATATTTAATTGACCTTGATGGGACAATTTACCAGGGAAAAATTAAAATTCCCGCTGCCAAACGATTTGTAGAAAGATTACAAAAGAAGGGCATTCCGTTTCTTTTTGTAACGAATAACACCACCAAGAAACCAGCTGATGTAGTTAATAATTTATCTGATAATCACGATATTTTTGTTAATGAAGCTAATGTTTATACTTCAGGCCAAGCTACGGCTGAATATTTAAGCAATGACGCGCATAATCATGATTTAGCTAAAACAGCTTATGTGATTGGTGAAAAGGGATTAAAACAGCTTTTAACTGAGGATGGATTTGATTTATATTCATCTGAACCAAACTATGTAGTGGTTGCGCTAGATCGTGATTTAACCTACCAAAAATTAGCGCAAGCGGTTCTTTATGTTAATGCAGGCGTAAAATTTATTGGAACGAATGCCGACACTTTAATTCCCAGTGAACAAGGGATGATTCCAAGTGCTGGAGCTATTATTGATTCCGTACGATATGCGACCCATACTGATCCATTTATTATTGGAAAACCAAGTGATTTAATCGTTAATAATGCGGTTAAATTAATGGGATTGAAGAAAAACGAAGTTGTCATGGTTGGTGATAATTACGATACTGACATTGCGGCTGGTATGAAAGCTGGAGTAGACACCTTATTAGTTTATTCTGGGGTTTCTAAACGCGATGAAATTGCTAAATTAGCTAAACAACCAACTAGTGAGATTGATAATTTTGATGAATGGATTTTATAACAAACGCGACTATGTGCTTTTAACGATGATTGTATTATTTACGATTACGTTGAGCACTTTTTTCGTAATTAACGCTAATTTTATTTATTGGCTGGTAATTAAATATTTAAATTTGAATATTAAATATCATGTATCTACGCAGCTCTTAATGCATAATTTACATGTTATGGTAACGTTTATTCAGAATCCGTTGGTAAACGCAATGCATTTGTGGCATTATAAGCTATCTAACGGGGCATATGAGCATTTTACGGATGTTCGTAAATTAGTAATGCTGGACTATCTAATTTTGGCTCTAAGTGGGTTTTATTTGCTAATTTGTGCTTATCATAAAACCATGCAAACTCATTTGTGGAAATTAACTGATTATTTAAAACGAGTAATGTTAGTAATCGGCTTGTTAATGTTTATTTGTCTGATTGATTTTTATGATGTTTTTATTTATCTTCATCGTATGATATTTCCTAATCACAATTGGGTTTTTAGTCCAAAAAAAGATCCGATAATTGAAGTATTACCGGATCAGTATTTTTTGAGTTGTTTTGTAGTTTGGTTTGGATTAGTATTTTTGCTTTTAATCAGTTTTTATTTAGCTGGAAAATGGCAAATAAAAAAGAAGGAGCATTAAGCTTCTTCTTTTTTTGCGCTAAAGTGACTCTTTAAAACACCAATTACGGCAGGTAAAAGAGAGATGATTACAATTGAAATTACCACGATTGAGAAATGTTCCTGAACAAAGGGGATGTTTCCAAAGAAATAACCACCACCACAGCAAAGGGCAACCCATGAAATACAGGCAGCTAAGTTATACTTAATAAATTTGCTGTAACTATAATCACTACTTGCAGCTACGAATGGGGCAAATGTTCTAACGATTGGCATAAAGCGAGCTAAGAAAATTGCAATTGCACCATATTTATCGAAGAATGCACGGGCATGATCGAAATCTTTTTGTTTAATAAACTTACTAAGAAAACGATTTTCTGTGATTGCCATCCCAACTTTCTTACCAATGAAGAAATTCAAAGAATCCCCAAGGACTGAAGCTAGTAAGAATAGTAAGATAAAAATCCAAATGCTTAATCCATATTTCGGGTTAGCAGATAAGGCTGCTGCAGCAAATAGAAGAGAATCACCAGGAAGAAATGGTAGGATGACAGCACCAGTTTCTACGAAAATGATTAAGAATAAGAAGAGATAAGTCCAATCACCAAAAGTGTTAACAATGGTAATTAGATGCTTATCGACGTGTAAAACAAAGTCAATTAATGTACTCATATTAGCTATAAATCTCCATTCATAATTTGTATCTACTATATTTTAGCAGACAATTGAATAGTTAGTTCTAAAAATTAGATAAATTTAATTTAAAAAAGTTGTTGACGTGAAAGGGCATTCTTGATAATATTATTTATGCCGGTGAGGGAGTGAAACAAAACGCTTTCACATCAAATATTAATTTCAAATTAGTACTTGACGTTTTATCCCTCATCATGTTATTCTTATGTAGTTGTCTGTTAGAGATAACAAACATTAAGTTGTTATTCCGACATAGCTCAGTTGGTAGAGCACCTGACTGTTAATCAGGTTGTCGACGGTTCGAGCCCGCCTGTCGGAGTATTATGGAGAGTTGTCCGAGCTGGCCGAAGGAGCATCATTGGAAATGATGTAAACGGATGAACGTCTGTTTCGAGGGTTCGAATCCCTCACTCTCCGTAAGAAATTATTATTGTTATGACCCGCTGGTCAAGTGGTTAAGACACTGCCCTTTCACGGCAGTAACATGGGTTCGAATCCCGTGCGGGTCATTTTTGGAAGATTAGCTCAGCTGGGAGAGCACCTGCCTTACAAGCAGGGGGTCACAGGTTCGATCCCTGTATCTTCCATTAGTTTGGTCCGTTGGTCCAGTTGGTTCAAGACGCCTGCCTGTCACGCAGGAGATCACGAGTTCGAGTCTCGTACGGACCGTTGTTGCAGGTTATGCAACTATAATTGAATAAACAGCATAAACATAAATGGTATGGCTCTGTAGCTCAGTTGGTAGAGCAACGGATTGAAGCTCCGTGTGTCGGCAGTTCGATTCTGTCCAGCGCCATTTATGGAGGGGTAGCGAAGTCTGGCTAAACGCGGCGGACTGTAAATCCGCTCCTTCGGGTTCGGTGGTTCGAATCCACTCCCCTCCATTTAATAGGGATGTAGTATAACGGTAGTACCTCGGTCTCCAAAACCGCTAGTGCGGGTTCGATTCCTGTCATCCCTGTTTATGATGTTATGGCGGTAGTGGTGAAGTGGTTAACACATCGGTTTGTGGTACCGACACGCGTGGGTTCGATTCCCATCTACCGCCCTTTTGATTGTCTTGCTTTATTGCAAGAAGAGGGCAATTGGTTTAAATGATTTATGGCGGTATAGCCAAGTGGTAAGGCAGAGGTCTGCAAAACCTTTATCGTCGGTTCAAATCCGACTACCGCCTTAGTATTGTCACAATCAAGCTCTTGCCGAGATGGCGGAATTGGCAGACGCGCTGGACTCAAAATCCAGTGATCATTGCGATCGTGCGGGTTCGACCCCCGCTCTCGGCATAAAAAAGCTTTGTATGGTTCTGTATGAACGTGAAAACGTTGATATAGAGCCATTTTTGTTTGTGGGAGTTCATACGGGAATTTTTGATTGCACATAAAAATAACGTCATTATCCAATTTAGGGTAGTGACGTTATTTTTTATATTTTATTTAGTATTTTTTCTATTTCATCATTCGCACGGTTTTTGTATTCATCTATCAAATATGAATATTTTTTTGTAGCTCATCATATATTCTAGTTACTTTTCTATATTGTAAAATTGGCATATAATTATCTCGAATTTAATTTGTGGAATATCTATGGAGAATATACTATGAAATTTGAATTTAGACCTGGAAAGTTTTATATAGAAGAAAATAATGAAACCGTTGCAGAAATCATTTATACAGTAGGGTATAACTTGATCTCAATTAATCATACTTTTGTTAGTCCAAATTATAGAAATCAAGGATTAGCTGGCAAACTAATGTTACAAGTAATTAATTACGCACAGGAAAAACAGTTTTTGATTAATCCAGTTTGTTCGTTTGCCAAAAATTTTTTTAAAAAGAATCCACAGTACGATTATCTATTACAAAACAATTTTAATTAATATAGTAGAAATAGGAAAACAAAAAAGGATAAAACATTGTTAAAAATGCTTTATCCCTTTTTATTATTTGAAATTATTTTTAGTTGATTTCGATATGGTTATCATTACCTTCATCTTTGTCTGCTTTAGGAAGGTTAATGCTTAAAATTCCGCCATTATAGTTAGCAGTAATTTCAGAAATGTTAACATCAGGAAGATAGAATGAACGAGCTACACTACTACTGTTGATTTCTTGACTAATGATAGTACCTTCGTCGTTAGATTGATCTTTTTGTAGATCATGAACAGCATTAACGTTTAGAGTATCGTTGTCATAACTAAGATGAATTCCATCTTTTCTAAAACCAGGAAGTTCAACATCGACTTCATAAGCTTTACCATTATCACGTACATTGGCTTTCATATTGTTTCTACCAAGTAATTCATCAAAGATGCCATTACCAAAACCATTAAATAATTCGTTATTCATAATATTACCTCCAAAAATTTTTGTTTAAATAAGTGTAGTTACTTATTTGTGATTATAATAACACTGTTGTATTTAATAGTCTTTATCCATGCTCACTGATTAATTAAGTTAGTAATTAGCTATGATTAAGGCAAAAATAAAAAAGTTTGACTTTTTTTGACCAAACTGTTGACATGCGGGTTTAAGGGGTATATAGTTAATATTGTTGAAAAGGGAATGACCTGATTTGATGATTTTAATTGAGTTTAAAAATCATTGATCAAAATGTTTGACCTTTCTTGACCAATATGTTATATTAATAAAGTACCAGTTGAGGTACTTGTCAGTATGATCTTTGAAAACTGAATAAGATTTTGATTACAATAATAAAGTGTAAGGATAACTTTTGAACTTAGTTCAAGAGTTAAACAATTGCAATGTCAATTTGCTAATAAATATAAATTAATTTGAGCTAGTAAAGTTCTCATTATAAAATGAGAGTTTGATCCTGGCTCAGGACGAACGTTGGCGGCGTGCCTAATACATGCAAGTCGAACGAAGTCGCCTAATTGAAATGAGATGCTTGCATCGATTTGATTTTAGATCCGACTGAGTGGCGAACTGGTGAGTAACACGTGGGTAACCTGCCCAGAAGAAGGGGATAACACCTGGAAACAGATGCTAATACCGTATAACAACAAGAACCGCATGGTTCTTGTTTGAAAGCTGGCCTTTGTGCTAGTGCTTCTGGATGGACCCGCGGCGTATTAGCTAGTTGGTGAGATAATAGCTCACCAAGGCGATGATACGTAGCAGACCTGAGAGGGTAATCTGCCACAATGGGACTGAGACACGGCCCATACTCCTACGGGAGGCAGCAGTAGGGAATCTTCCACAATGGACGAAAGTCTGATGGAGCAACGCCGCGTGAGTGAAGAAGGGTTTCGGCTCGTAAAACTCTGTTGTTAGAGAAGAACGGCTGTGAGAGTAACTGCTCACAGCGTGACGGTATCTAACCAGAAAGTCACGGCTAACTACGTGCCAGCAGCCGCGGTAATACGTAGGTGGCAAACGTTGTCCGGATTTATTGGGCGTAAAGGGAGCGCAGGCGGTTTATTAAGTCTGATGTGAAAGCCTTCGGCTTAACCGAAGAAGTGCATCGGAAACTGATAAACTTGAGTGCAGAAAAGGATAGTGGAACTTCATGTGTAGCGGTGAAATGCGTAGATATATGAAGGAACACCAGTGGCGAAGGCGGCTATCTGGTCTGTAACTGACGCTGAGGCTCGAAAGCATGGGTAGCAAACAGGATTAGATACCCTGGTAGTCCATGCCGTAAACGATGAATGCTAGGTGTTGGGAGGTTTCCGCCTCTCAGTGCCGGAGCTAACGCATTAAGCATTCCGCCTGGGGAGTACGACCGCAAGGTTGAAACTCAAAGGAATTGACGGGGACCCGCACAAGCGGTGGAGCATGTGGTTTAATTCGATGCTACGCGAAGAACCTTACCAGGACTTGACATCTTCTGCCAATCTAAGAGATTAGACGTTCCCTTCGGGGACAGAATGACAGGTGGTGCATGGTTGTCGTCAGCTCGTGTCGTGAGATGTTGGGTTAAGTCCCGCAACGAGCGCAACCCTTGTCTTTAGTTGCCAGCATTAAGTTGGGCACTCTAGAGAGACTGCCGGTGATAAACCGGAGGAAGGTGGGGACGACGTCAAATCATCATGCCCCTTATGTCCTGGGCTACACACGTGCTACAATGGACGATACAACGAGTTGCGAAACCGCGAGGTCAAGCTAATCTCTTAAAGTCGTTCTCAGTTCGGATTGCAGGCTGCAACTCGCCTGCATGAAGTTGGAATCGCTAGTAATCGTGGATCAGCATGCCACGGTGAATACGTTCCCGGGTCTTGTACACACCGCCCGTCACACCATGAGAGTTTGTAACACCCAAAGTCGGTTGGATAACCTTTTTAGGAGTCCGCCGCCTAAGGTGGGACAGATGATTAGGGTGAAGTCGTAACAAGGTAGCCGTAGGAGAACCTGCGGCTGGATCACCTCCTTTCTAAGGAATAATTCGGAACCTTACATGATCTAAATCTTATTCAGTTTTGAGAGATTTTACTCTCAGAACTTTGTTCTTTGAAAACTAGATAATATTATTTTCTGTAATAATTATATTTTTATATAATTGAACCGAGAAATAACCATTGTGTTATTTTTGAGTTTTTAATTAGTTTTAATCGCTAAAACTCAATATAATTTATAATCCCATAGGATTATAGGTTAAGTTAATAAGGGCGCATGGTGAATGCCTTGGTACTAGGAGCCGATGAAGGACGCAACTAACTGCGATAAGCTTCGGGGAGCTGTACGTAAGCTTTGATCCGGAGATTTCCGAATGAGGAAACTCGGCCAGTGTAATGACTGGTCATTGCATAGTGAATACATAGCTATGCAAAGGTAGACGAGGGGAACTGAAACATCTAAGTACCCTCAGGAATATAAAGAAATTTCGATTCCCTAAGTAGCGGCGAGCGAACGGGGAACAGCCCAAACCGAACCCTTGTGGTTCGGGGTTGTAGGACTGAACATTTGAGTTACAAAAGTATTTGATAATTGAATTAGTTGGGAAACTAAGCCAAAGAGAGTGATAGCCTCGTAAATGAAATCAAATACCCTCAGTTCAGGATCCTGAGTACGGCGACACACGTGAAACGTCGTCGGAATCCGGGAGGACCATCTCCCAAGGCTAAATACTTCCTAGTGACCGATAGTGAACCAGTACCGTGAGGGAAAGGTGAAAAGCACCCCGGAAGGGGAGTGAAATAGTTCCTGCAACCATGTGCCTACAAGCAGTCAGAGTCCGTTAATGGATGATGGCGTGCCTTTTGTAGAATGAACCGGCGAGTTACAGTTGCATGCAAGGTTAAGCCGAAAAAGCGGAGCCGTAGCGAAAGCGAGTCTTAATAGGGCGTCTTAGTATGTTGCCGTAGACCCGAAACCAGGTGATCTACCCATGTCCAGGATGAAAGTGCGGTAATACGCACCGGAGGTCCGAACCCGTGTACGTTGAAAAGTGCTGGGATGAGGTGTGGGTAGCGGTGAAATTCCAAACGAACTTGGAGATAGCTGGTTCTCTCCGAAATAGCTTTAGGGCTAGCCTTGGATTTAGAATCATGGAGGTAGAGCAACTGTTTGAGCAAGGGGTCCATCTAGGATTACTGAGTTCAGATAAACTCCGAATACCATTGATTTATGTCCAGGAGTCAGACGATGAGTGATAAGATCCATCGTCGAAAGGGGAACAGCCCAGACCGTCAGTTAAGGTCCCTAAATATATGCTAAGTGGAAAAGGAAGTGGAGTTGCCTAGACAACTAGGATGTTGGCTCAGAAGCAGCCACCATTTAAAGAGTGCGTAATAGCTCACTAGTCGAGTGATTCTGCGCCGAAAATTTACCGGGGCTAAGCATATTACCAAAACTACGGACGCAACTTAGGTTGCGTGATAGGAGAGCGTTCTAAGGGCAATGAAGGTAGACCGTAAGGACTACTGGAGCGCTTAGAAGTGAGAATGCCGGTATGAGTAGCGAAAGATCAGTGAGAATCTGATCCACCGTATGACTAAGGTTTCCTGGGGAAGGCTCGTCCACCCAGGGTTAGTCGGGACCTAAGCCGAGGCTGAGAAGCGTAGGCGATGGATAACAGGTTGAGATTCCTGTACTAGTTAATTATGTTTGAACAACGGAGGGACGCAGTAGGCTAAGATATGCGCACGGTTGGATATGTGCGTTTAAATTGTAAGTCAGTTTGAGAGTCAAATGCTTTCAAGCGAGTTGACAAGCAATGATGAGGATCGAAATTTAAGTAGAGAAATATCTGATGTCACACTGCCGAGAAAAGCTTCTAGTTAGTAATTAATTACCCGTACCGCAAACCGACACAGGTAGTCGAGGAGAGTATCCTCAGGTGAGCGAGAGAACTATTGTTAAGGAACTCGGCAAAATGACCCCGTAACTTCGGAAGAAGGGGTGCTGACCGCAAGGTCAGCCGCAGTGAAAAGACTCAAACGACTGTTTATCAAAAACACAGGTTTATGCAAAATCGTAAGATGAAGTATATGGGCTGACGCCTGCCCGGTGCTGGAAGGTTAAGTGGAAGTGTTAGCTTTGGCAAAGCACTGAAATGAAGCCCCAGTAAACGGCGGCCGTAACTATAACGGTCCTAAGGTAGCGAAATTCCTTGTCGGGTAAGTTCCGACCCGCACGAAAGGCGTAACGATTTGAGTACTGTCTCAACAATAGACTCGGTGAAATTAAGATACCTGTGAAGAAGCAGGTTACCCGCGACAGGACGGAAAGACCCCATGGAGCTTTACTGTAGCTTGATATTGGGTGTTTACATAACTTGTACAGGATAGGTAGGAGCCATAGAAGCCGGGACGCTAGTCTCGGTAGAGGCGTTAGTGGGATACTACCCTTGTTATGTGAACACTCTAACCCTGCGCACTGATCGTGCGCGGAGACAGTGTCTGGTTGGCAGTTTGACTGGGGCGGTCGCCTCCTAAATAGTAACGGAGGCGCTCAAAGGTTTGCTTAGAATGGTTGGAAATCATTCCTAAAGTGTAAAGGCAAAAGCAAGCTTGACTGCGAGACATACAGGTCGAGCAGGGACGAAAGTCGGACTTAGTGATCCGGTGGTACCATATGGAAGGGCCATCGCTCAACGGATAAAAGCTACCCTGGGGATAACAGGCTTATCTCCCCCAAGAGTTCACATCGACGGGGAGGTTTGGCACCTCGATGTCGGCTCATCGCATCCTGGAGCTGTAGTTGGTTCCAAGGGTTGGGCTGTTCGCCCATTAAAGCGGTACGCGAGCTGGGTTCAGAACGTCGTGAGACAGTTCGGTCCCTATCCGTCGCGGGCGCAGGAAATTTGAGAGGAGCTGTCCCTAGTACGAGAGGACCGGGATGGACATACCGCTGGTGTATCAGTTGCGCCGCCAGGCGCATTGCTGAGTAGCTATGTATGGATGAGATAAACGCTGAAAGCATCTAAGTGTGAAACTCGCCTCAAGATGAGATTTCCCATTCCTATATGGAAGTAAGACCCCTGAAAGATGATCAGGTAGATAGGTTAGAAGTGGAAGCACAGTGATGTGTGAAGCGGACTAATACTAATCGGTCGAGGACTTAACCAAGAAAAATAAATAATAGAATGGTAATCGGAAGAAAATAATATTGTCTAGTTTTGAGAGAGCAAAGCTCTTAAAAAAATAGTGTGATGGTAATAGCCTGAAGGATACACCTGTTCCCATGCCGAACACAGAAGTTAAGCTTCAGCACGCCAAAAGTAGTTGGGGGATCGCCCCCTGCGAGGATAGGACATCGTCACGCAACCTAAAAAAGTTCAGTAATAGATTTAATCTATTACTGAACTTTTTTTTATTATATTAGATAATTTTTTGTACTTTATTTTAGGTTCAAAGGTAATTTTTTATTAATATTTCATCACGATTACAAGTATATTAAAATTTTTTGTAATTTATAGTTTCTTAACTTTTACTTGATAACATTTAATTGAAAATCATAGATAAACTTTGATTTTTAATTTTTAAATAGTGAAAAGGAGAAAAGAGGAACAAAAAAATGGATATTGAATTACATAAAAATGGTAAAAAAGTATTAATTTCAGGAGCCATAACAGTTGCTATGTCAGGGGGATTATTCTTATTAAATACTAATAATGCTAACGCTGATGTTGTATCAAATGCAGCAACACAATTAAATACCCCATATAGTTATGGTGGTACTAGTTCTGATGGAATTGATTGTTCTGCACTTGTGCAACAAGCATTTGCCCAAGATGGAATTTCTATTCCTAGAACTTCTGGTGAACAATATGCTATGAGTACCCATATTCCAGCAAGCGAAGCTCAATACGGTGATCTAGTTTTCTTTGGTCCTGATGGATCAACTCATGTAGGTATTTATACTGGTAGTGGTCAAATGATTAGTGCCGAAACTTCTGGAGTTACATATGATTCAGTAGCTGCATTGGAATCTACTTTAGGTTCTGCATTATACGGAAGAATTGAAGGAACTAATAGTTCTGCAACAAACACAACTAATAGCTCACAAGATACATCTGACACAAGCTCAACTGTTGATAATACAACTACTAATTCAACAACAGATACAAATGCTAGTGATTCTAATAATGTAGCAGCAAATACAAGTAATCCTACGCAAAATGTTGATAATTTTAATGTAGCTCCTAAGAATTACAATAATGTAGTTAATAACTTTGTAGCAGATGTAAATGATGCTATGCAAAAAGATAATACTGCAACAACTATAAATAGCGCTCAACAAAGTACTAATAATACGAATGAAGCTTCAAATACAACCAATCCTACAGTTGATAATGCATCAACAAATGTAAATGATGGTTCACAAATTACTGGGAATACCACTGCATCTTCCCAAACTAATACTACTAATGGGGTAGCAGCAAGCAATACAAATAATGATTTACAAAGTTCAAATACTAGTAATGGGGTTAATAACGGTGGGGTAAGTAATACTCAAAACGCAAATCCATCTACTAATAATTTACAGAATTTAAATTCTGTAAATCCATTTAATTCAAATGAAAAATCAGATAGTAGCAATAAAAGTAACTCATTACCTAATACTGGGGCTAAAAAGAATAATTTATTAACTGCAGTAGGTTTGATGTTAATTTCATTAGTATCATTTGTAATCGTTAAAATTCGTAAATTTGGATTCTAATTATGATTTATTAGACCAAGATTGGTTATCAGTTGATTAAAAAAAGACAATAATAACAACTTTAATAGTTGCCATTATTGTCTTTTTTGATTAGTTTAGATGTGTTTCAGTAGTACTCATTAATGCGTCATTCATAAATGTAAATGATGTGGCATTTCCAGAAGTGCTAGTAACATATTGAATCATTACAGAATTTTGTCCAGCAATGGAAGTATATGCTTCGGTTGTTGGTTGACCTAACTTATCAATAACATCTTTGTAACTTGCTCCGTTTTGAATTGAAGCAACTTTGGTTTTATCTAATGGTTTTATTTTAGCAAGCGAAGGATTAGTGTATCCTTTACCAATAACTTTTCCGTTTGCAACAGTTACGCTAATTGTTCCTACGTTAAATGATGAAGAAACTTTTGACCAGCCTAGTAACTCTGCTTCAGTTCCATTCGTATTAGTTTTTGATGATGTTGATGGTTTACCTAAATCTTTAACAACATTATCACGATCTTCTCCCATTTGAATTTTGTCATAACTTGCCTTAGTAACACCACTTTGAGAAGATGATGTATCTTTTGATGAACTATCTTTGTTACTACCAGTTGTAGCAGCATAAATTCCAAAAGCTAAAACTAGAATTAAAATCCAGAACCAGATGCGCTTGTAAAACTTTTTCTTGGGCTTTGTGTCTTGTGACATAATGTCCTCCTAAAATAATATAAGTTCAGCTTTTAAAGTCATCAGTGCCTGGACTAAATTTTTCATATAAGTATCTAAACATTTTAGATACTTAGTTATTATAACAGGAATTAATTAATATAAATATGCACAAAAAAGACGACACTATCCAATTAATGAATAGCATCGTCTTTTATTTTATAGTTAGTCGTTATACGTTTGAGTACGGGGATTATTATCAATGTTTTGAATTTCTTTAACCGCAATTTCAAACATAGTGTAAGTTTCAACGGGAGTCTTATCAGATAAATCTTGATTCTTTAACCATTCTAATGCAACAGTTTCAATTGTATTCATAATATTGCCACCTTTCTTTCAACTTGATTATATCAAAGTTGAGGTTAAATAATGTTGATATGTACTTTTAGTTTAAATATAATAGATAAGCGTTTTTTAGTGAAACAACTAATAATACCCAAAATAAAACATACATTGATTGTTCGGTAAATCCACCAACTTTATAATGAATTAAACGTTTATGTTTAATTGAATGATGTGATCCAAAGGGGTACCAGATATCTACTTTATTATTAGAATAACTATCTTCAATAATGTGAATGAGAATTCCGATTGAAACCCCAAAGACGGCCACAGAAATTAAAAAGTGATGCGGTTCTAATAACAAACTGATGCCCATAAATAAAAAAACATTCCAGATGGTATGTGTAAATCCACGATGTTTAACATTAATGAAAAAATGATTGTAAATAAAACCAAAAATAGGGGTTTTATTTAATTCACTATTTCTAGAATCAACATCAGGAAGTAAGCTACCTAATCCAACTGATGCAAATAATAACGTTGTAATTACAATAGGCACAGTTGCATGGTTAGTTTGAGAATAATAATTTACGGCTGTTAAGGCAATTGCCTCAGATGATACTAAATGTGTTTTTCCTAACATTATTTCTGCCCATTTTCAATCTGTTCAATAGTTACCACTACTTATATTATATGACGTAAATTAATATTTTGTGAAATTTTTTAAATAAATAAAAACCTACAATCTATGAAAGTAGGTTTTTAATATTAAATTGGGCATACGGGGTTCATACCAGTAAACTATAAAACCCTTGCTATGCTTAGTGTCGTAGCTTTTGCATACTATAATTTTAAAAAGTGAATGCCATTTTGAATGCCATTTCGTTCTATTTATCTAAATAATCAACAAATTTGTTAATCGTTTCAGCATTTTGCTTTTGTGTTACGTGGGTGTATATATTTAATGTTGTTTGAGCATTTGAATGACCTAAACGTTCTTGAACTTGTTTGATTGATACACCAGCAGCAAACAAGGCACTAGCGTGTGAATGTCTTAAACCGTGTACTTTAATATGAGGTAAGCCAGTGGCTTTTATAATGGTATTTAGCCATTTGCCAGTAGTTGCTAACGTGTGATGATTGTTTTTAGTATTATTAAATACTAATTGGCTCTTCTTGTTTGTATTAAAGCCCAGCATTAAACCTAGTCTACGTTGATCCATCCGCCAGCGTTTTAAATACATCATAGTTGTATTATCCATATCTAAAGTACGATAACTGTTTTTGGTCTTTGGCGGTTGCACTTTTACACCATTGAACACCTTAGCTAGTGTTTTGTTAATTCTTATTGTGTTATTGTTAAAATCGATATCATCCCAAGTTAGGGCTAACATTTCGCCTTTACGTATTCCAGAGTAGGCTAATACTCTGAACATAGTATATACTTGTGGCTTTTTATCATAATCAAGATAATTAAAAAATATGTTTAATTGTTCTTTATCCCAGAATTTAAACCCATCGTTTTCAACTTTTTCTGGTTTCTTTGGTAATTCTATTAATTTAGCTACATTACGTTGAACATAGCCAGCCCTTACGGCATAATCTAATACACATGAAGTATAGTTATACCACTTAACGAAGTTACTGGGTGCTAGTTTAACCCAACTGTTAACAATTCTTTGAATTTGAGCAATAGTTATGGTGTTTACTCGTTTATTACCAAAGGCTGGCAAAATATGATTTTTAAACATTCCACTAACTGTAACTAGGGTGCTTTCTCTACTACGGTTTTTATATCCTATCCACCAAGCCTCTTCGCATTCTTTAAATGTAATGTGTTGAGGCTTTTTTATTTTGCCATGAATAAAATCATTCTTAGCTTTAACGACAGCATTTGATGCTTGCCGTTTGGTTCTAAAACCCCGAAGAGTAGTAGTCTTCTTCATTCCAGTTTGTGGATCTATGCCCAGATATGCTTGTACTTTGTAGAATTCTTTACCATTCTTATCTTTATATTTAATATAACTTGCCATTGTTTTAATATCTCCCATCTGCCGTTTGGGGAATGACTATGTATGTAAGATTTATAAATTGTGTGGCGGAGTTATAAAAAAGCGGTAACTGATAACAGAATAGCTACAAATGCTGATATATCAACGTTACTGGGTGTTACTGTCGTAATTATTTTAGTAACTGGGGACTAAAAGAGTAACTAGATTATTTATATTAAAATTCTGGATTTATTGTATTTATAGTATCTTCAATATCTCTTAAAGTTTCGTTTAATTCTTTGCTTTGTTTATCCGAAATATTAATATTTTTTTCAATCTTTTTAGTTAAATTATCATTAATACCTTGTAGTAAATTTTCCATATGTACATATAGCATATATACATCATTACTTAAAAATGGATCATCGCTATTACTAGCTTTAAAAAGGTTGCGGAACAATTGCAAGAACCAATATATTAATCCAGATTGTTCTTCTGTTAACTGTTCTATATTTTCTGATGAAAAAATTATATTTATCATTTCTTCGATTTTTTTATTTTCCGCAATTGTTCCAGCATCCATAAAATTACGTTGTTCATTATCTTTTCTTGCTAATGCTTCTAATATAGTTGTTCCTTTTTTTAATTTAATTTTATTATTATTTGTTAAACCATTTATCAAATAATCGACTGAAACATTACCTAATTCTGCAATAGATTTTAAACGTTTTGCATTTGGTACATTAATACCATTTTCCCAACGTGAAACATTACTAGATTTTGCTATTGGTACAACTTTATCAGCAAATTGTGGTTGATCTAGCCCAAGTTGTAGACGAATAGCTTTAATTCGATTACCTAATTCATTTTTTTCTTTCTGTGTTAATTTCATCTATTTTAACCACCTTTAAAAAGAATTATATCATCAATTTATGATAATTACGTAAAATTACGTTAAATGTTGCAAAATAATATTAAACAATATAAAATAAAGTAAATTACGTATAGCTACGTTTTTTTATTTATTCTTTAATTACGTATAGCTACGTTTTTTATAAAAAAGGAGTGAAAGCATGACGATTAAACCAGTACCAGCAAATGAGTTGCCAGAATACATGAATTATATGGAAACATGCCAATTCTTGAATTTAGGAAGTTACAACCTACTTTATAAGTTCATTAAAAATGGTTTGCCAGTAACGATTGTTGGCGGAGCTAAGCGAGTGAGCAAGACAGATGCTCGTAAGTTTATGGAAAGCCACGCAGTAGTTCAGAAATAGGGAAGTGAAGACAATGGAATTAGAGCAATCACAGTTAAGCATTCTGTTAAATGCGAATGATATGGCAAATATCCGTTCACAAGTCTATTTAATGATGAAGTCAGCAATTACTAAGGTTGAGCAAGATGCGGGGTTAAGTAGTCCGTGGATACGGGGAAAGGCAAAATGTCGTAAATACTTAGACGGTATCAGTCAAAGCAAATTTGACGAGCTGAACATTCCTAGCCATGACGTAAGGGGCGTTACTTGCTACAACAAAGAAGAAGTAGACAGATACATTAAAGATAATTTTTAGATATTAAAAAAGTCCGTTTGGGGAAATGGCAAAAATAAAAACAGGTCGTTTTAAAAGACCTGTTACACATATTGATTAATAAGGGAGTTCATCCGCTATGAATTTAGATGATAAGAAGAAACTACGAAAGCTATTTCGTAAGGGTATGAGTAAAAAAGGTATGACCATAGAAGATGTAGCAATTACTACTGGAATTAATGAGGACGTTGTTAGAAGAGCTGTAAGAGCTGAAAGCAATGATGTATCGATAGATGAGTTCTGTACCGTTGCTATCTTGCTATTTAGAGATGAAACGGACTTATTGCAAGGTTTCGAGGGAATTAATACACTGATCTAATTAGTAATCTTCTTTTTTAAAAGGAAGATTAGAACAATCTGACTAACTGTGATTTAAAATCGCACCTAGAAAAATATTTTTAGCTTTTAAAAAGGAGAAACTAACAATCGAGGTGTCTCACTGCTTTTTAAAAAAGAAATGAGAAAGGAACAAGCACAATGGAAGAATTAGTTAAGTTGAGTGATAAAAGTATTAATGGTGTGCCATACACTACGGCGGATGTTTTAGCTGATTATGTTGGCTTAGAACATAGATCAGTTAATAGATTGATTAGTAATAATATTGATGGCTTAGAGTTCTTTGGGGTTTTGCGATTTGAAATCGCTAAAGTCCCTAATGGTCGACCTAGAAAAATATGGATATTAAATGAACAGCAATCAACATATTTAATAACTTTGTTTAAAAATAACAAGAAAATCAAGAAATTAAAAAGAATACTAGTACATGAATTTTATGTATTGAAGAATCAGCAGACACAACGTCAGATGATACATGATTTCAGTAAAGAAATTAGTAATCAGTTCAACAAAGCCATTAAGGACAACGTGGCTGACACAAAGTCTTATGACTACTCAAACTTTAATCGATTGGTATATAAAACTGCCATTGGTATGGGTACATCCACACTAAAGAAACTTAGACAGATACCAAGTAACACAGAAATCACTACGTTTTTAACTATTGATGAATTTAAGGCGGTCAATCGAGTAAAAGCCAAGGTGGTTACGTTACTTTACCAAGGGTTGAACTATCAAGAAATTAAAAACAACTTAAATAATGCAAAGATGACTATTACCGCATAAAAGGAGCGTGTGAGTATGACACAAGATGTATTAATTAATTGGTTATTTTTGTTACTAGCGATATCAACTACGCCATATGTAATTAGATTTATGAATTGGTATGATAACCGACAATCTGAAAAAGAAACGAGACAAAATAAACGACGTGGAAATCACTTTATTTAGAAAGGTAAGAGTATGAATGTAACTATTATAGATAAATTGAAGTCAAGTAAAGCTTTATACACTAATGCAGATGAATTAGGTAAGATTTTCGGACTTAAACATAGTTTAATTAATCAAGTGATCAGACGGCACAAGCAAGAACTAGAAAGCGTTAGCAGAGAACAGCTACATCATCGACCAATTGGCAGATATAAAAAAGTTTACTTATTGAACCGTCAACAATTATTAATGACACTTGTTTTTATGCAATCTAATAATCGGGTTAGTGCTGTGGCTACTGAAATCATCCGCATCATTTGCAAAAGTCCGAACACTATCAGAGATGAAGAAACAGCAAAGATTAATAGGCAGTTAAGAAAAGCTATCAGAGCTAACGACACGAGCGATGAACTAGATTACAACAAAATACTACGAACTCGCATATAAGCTCGGTACAGGTCGAAACTGTAAGCAATTAAGAGACATTTTAGCAATTCCAAACGGTAAGACGATCACAGATTTTTTATCAGATGAATTAGTTGAACGTGTGAATAAAGCCAAATTAGAAATCATCGACCAATTAAGACAAGGTAAGCACTTTAATAATATTGTCTTAACTTTGATGACAAAATAATTAGAACGGATGACTAAGATTGATAAAAGAGCATAAAAAATAGACTACATAACCTTGGCGAGTTGTAGTCTATTACTAAGTAAAATGATTGGATTTACTGCATTTATTGCTCTTTTATTATATCAAATTTATATAAAAATAGGGAGATTTAAACCATGACTAAGAGCAAAAATGTAAAAATCAGCAATATTTTAAAAGATAATAATGATTTAGGGTTAGAAATCGATAAAATGCACAGTATTTTAAATATTGTTATTAATCAACTTGTTAATAAATTAGGAAATGATGACCTATACGATGAAATCAATCTATTAAAATTGCTACATCAATTGTCTTTAAATATGGATAGCCTTAGTGTGACTCTTGGCGTAGATATTCAAGAACTGTTAGGGGTTGATGTAGTTGATTAATGAATTAGTCGAACATGGTTTTGAAGTATACCCAGTTAACGGGAAGAAGCCACTGACAGAACACGGCTATAAGTCAGCAAGTTCAAAACCTACTCAGCTTTGGCAGTGGGAGAGTACTTTTCCTAATTGTAATTGGGCAATTAGGCTGGATAGTCAAAGACTAATAGTGATTGATGTAGATAATCATGGTAATAATGACGGCAACCAATCTATTAAAGACAATTTAACAACTGAACAAATTGAATTTTTAAGCAGTTCAATATATGAGAAGACACCAAACAATGGCTATCATTTCTTTTTTAGATTGCCCGACGACTTGTACACCAGAGAATTAAAAGCAACTTACCAACCATTTACAGGCGTTGAGATTAAAACACAGTGTATCAACCTATATGACGACATCCGCAATGGTTCGTTACTTGATGTTGCTATTGCTCCTGATTGGGTTACTGATCTAATGAAAAATGAGCCTAAAAAGCAGTATGAGAATATTAAAGATAGTCGACCTAAGATGATAAAGAGTTATTGGGTCAAATCATTAAGCGAATTAATGCAAGGAACAACCGAAGGCAACCGCAACAATTGGTTAACGAGCGTGTGTGGTACATGGTTACGTAGTGGATTAGATGCCAATTCAGTATATAAATTATTGCAATTTGCCAATATGAATATGACAAAGCCGTTGGCAGAAAAAGAAGTAAGACAAATATTTAACTCGATTTACAAAACGGAGGCTCGCAATGGATAAATTAAAAAACTTATCAGACGATGAACAAGGTAAAGAAATAATTAAAAAAGAAATTGAAGCCAAACAAAAAGAAACCTTTGAAATTCAGCATAAGAAAGGTTTCAAGTCGTATAAAGAGTTATATGAATGTTTAGAAGCGGATGTACAAATATTTAAAGAAACTAGAGCCGACAAGCAAAATCAGAACACCGCCAATAAACAAGGTAAAACATTATCAGAGCTTAACGAAGCTGACGTTAAGCAGTCTAAAGATATTAAGTTATCTACTATTGATATTGTAACAGTAATTGAACGCCACATATACTTTTGTTTGTTTAGTAGTGAAGAAACGGCAAGAGTTGCATTTTATGACCCTATTAATGGTATTTATTGTTACAATTTTTTACAATTACGGGCAATCCTTCGTGTAATTTCGCCAATGATGACAGACGGACAATGTTATTCAGTGATCTCATTGCTAACTACTAACGCTTATCGTCGCGGAATTAAAAAGATTGATGATAGTAAAAATTTAATTGCGGTAGATAATGGAATTTATGACACTGAACAAAATAAGTTATTGCCATTCAGTCACAATCATTACATTAAAAGCAAAATCTACACAAAATACAACCCCGAAGCCAAAGCACCTAATATTAATGGCTGGAATGTAGAAGATTGGTTTAATGAGTTGGCTTGTGGCGATGAGCAAATAGTACACGCATTCTGGCAAGTTATTCGTGATGTTGTTAATGCTAATTACACCCACAGGACAGCCATATTTTTAAAAGGCAATATACATGGAAACAATGGAAAAGGAACATTTCAATCATTATTACAAAACTTAGTAGGAGAAGGGAATTACTCAACATTAAAATTAATGCAATTTGCGGGAGAGTTCTCGCTATCTACTGCGGTTGATAAGGCCTTATTAATTGGCGATGACAACCCTAAAACGATAGCTATTAAAGATAATAGTAATTTCAATAGTGTAGTGAGTGGCGATAGTATTTTAGTGAACCCAAAAGGCGTGCCAGCTTATCCGTATATCTTTACTTGTTCAGTAGTTCAATCATTTAATGAACTGCCTTATTTTTCAAATACTGGTGGTCTGGCTAGACGTTTGTTGATAATTCCATTTAATGCAACATTTACAAGTAACGGGAATAACAAAGATAACTGGAAGATTAAAGACGATTACATTAAAAGACCCGAAGTATTGGAATACATTCTAAAAAAAGCGTTAGAAATGCCTGAATTTACTAATTTTGATGTTCCAGACGTTTCAAGAGATGCAAAGGAAGAATACTCGGCAGAACTAGATCCAACGGGGGTATTTATTAAAGAATTTTTTAACAAAGATAATTTTGATATTATTCCAACAAAGTGGGTTTACTATGCTTATAAGAAATGGCGACAGGAGAATGGCTTTTCTGAACGTAATAACTTGACAGCAATCAAACTAAATAAACGAATTAGAAGCATGTTTCATAGTTTAGAAGTCAAAAATAAGCGGATGACTTACAATGATGTAGAGAAAATTAAGAATATCCCAATTAAAACAGAGTTCAGTTTTGGGCTAGAATTGCCAAAAGAAAAGGAACAGTACAAATGCTTTGTATGGATATAGTTAAATTCTGTTACACTTTTGGGTATCTGATACCATAATAAATACATTGGTAACGCCCAGTAACGTTGATATAAAAACGTTTGTGGCAATTATGTAACTAGTTACCGCTTTTTCATAACTCCGCCACACAAAAAGTAAAAAAGATAATTAACCGTCAATTTGGTTGATTATTCTTTTTATTTATCAATAGTAGCCAAGAAAGTAATTAAGATAGTGAACAAGCTAGCGACGCAACAGTGAACAAGTTTGTCACAAGCCACAAGCGCTTTTGATACGTATGGCGAAAATCAGCACACGGTGCGGATGCCTTTATATCAACACTTATTGTCACTTTCATATATAGTAAAGTGCCAAATTGGCTCACATAATAAATAAGATTGACTAGGATAACGTCAATAAAAAAGAAAATTGAAGAAGAAAGAGTGCTGTAGAAAAATAGCACCCACCATTAAATAATTCTTTATCAAGATCAGTTGTTAACATTATCAAATTTTCTAAGTCAATCTAATGAACTTAAAGACATCCGCTATTGTTTTATTAAATAGATTATCGTTAATAATTAAAAACAGGTTATTTGAAATCACTTGTTTTTACAAAACAAAACCAGTAGTTAAGAACATCAATTAATAATTATCACTATTAATTACTAGCCAAATATAGTTTTAAGGTTGTGGAATTCATAGAACTCTGATTTATAGATTAAATAATTAAATGGATCACTGCATTTATATATAAGTTTGAAGGAATTTAATAGTACCCGTTATTTTATAATACAAACATCTGTTCTCATTTGCTATAATTAATATATAAGATATCTACCCAACCATGATTACAATAATCTAAAAAATACAGGCTATTGTTTGGTTTGCAATAGTAACAAGGCACATCTGAATTAATCGGGTGTGCTTTTTTAGTGGGAGTGATCGAATGAATTCTAAACTTAAAAAGAAAGTAACTAAAATACTTAATTACTATGTGAAGATTAATGACCGTATCAAAGTAATTCATAAAATCATAGATGATAACAATGTACGTGATAGTGAACTAGACGAGAATTTAAGCAGTTGCCTAATTGAAACAGTACAGAAACAACGCAGAGAATACCACAATCATTTAAGAGCAGAACTAGCTAAGCTACTTGTAGAAAGTGAAACTATTAAAGCTGTATTAGATACTATGAAACAATCGGAGCATAAGGCAGTTAATCGGCAATATAGCTTATTAATTAATCAGTTTGTTAAAAATTTAGATGATGATAGCAATAGAGTTGATTTAAACATTGGAAGTAGTCAATTTTACAGAATTAAAGCGGATGCCTTTATAACCTTTGCTAATTTATATGAAAATGGCTTAATTCTTAATCAGTATCAAGAGATGATGAAGTAAATGTGTAGTTATAGTTATATTCAAGATAATTAAAATATCTCAAAACGTCTTATATGGCTAAATAATATTTAATCGATATCATCCGCATAAGGAGTGCTTAGTATGTTTGATTTATTAGATGACTTTAAAGAAATTGACGAGAGCAAGACTAAAAGCAACGTTAGACGATATCTAAACCATAACTTTCAAAGGCTAATAGATCGGTGTGGAATATCTGCCAATCAATTACAATCTCCTAAGTTTTCTGATGTGCCTTTTAGTAAGAGTGTTAGTAATCATTCAGAAGATAACGTTATTAGATTAATGGAATATAGAGAATTGCTACAATATTTAATTACAGCAATGAAGACTGGAACAGATCACAGTATTTTATTTGATTTTTATGTATTGCATTATAGCGATATTAAAATTATGCAAGAGTTACATATAAGTAACTCAACTTACTACAGTCAAAAGAATAAAGAACTGCTGTCATTTGCTGACAAGATTATAACTGTGGCAGATTTGAACATTTACAAATGATTAAAAATATATTTAGTAGATGATATAATTTAATAAGCTTTCATGTATCGGTGCTAATAGTTCACTGTACGAAATAGTGCTGTGAGTTTTTTTGATAATTTTAAAATTGATATTAAGGAGAATTTATGATGATTAGAAGTGTAGAAAATAAAGATTATAAATCTATTGATAAAGTAATCTATGAAGCATTTTTAAATAGTGAACATGGTTATAATAATGAGAATGACTTAGTTCATAATTTGCGTAAGGAAGAAGATTATAATAATTATTTTGAGATTGTTGCCGAAAATTATAATAATGATATTGTAGGGCATGCAATGTTAAGCACAATTAATATTAGTGATCACTTAGGTATGGCTTTAGCACCAATTAGTGTAATGCCTGATTATCAAAATAATGGAATTGGTAGTTTATTGATGAACGAAATAGAACAAAGGGCAACAAAAAAAGATGTTCAATTTATAAGTATTTTGGGAGATCCAAATTATTATGGTAGATTTGGTTACTTGTCAGCAAGTAAATATAGAATATCTGCACCATTTGAAGTAGAAGATAAATATTTTATGATTAAACCACTTTTTGAAAATGGTTTAAAAAATGTAACTGGAACAGTTGAGTATAACCAATCATTTAATTAAAATTTTAAAGTATTCTCACGGCTTATAATTAAGCCGTGAGTTTTTTATTTGTAATGAATATATGACCATATCCACTAATGATGTTAAAGTAATGCCATTACTTAAGAAAAAAGACTACGTAAATAGTATTTACGTAGTCTTTTTAGTTTAAATGTATTTAATTTACCTTATGTTAAAGAATTTTTATTTTTTATAATATTGTAATGATAATAATATTTGAATTGTATTTAAAAGTAGCCACAATTAAATGTTTTAGTTAATTTTATTCTCATCATATAATTTTATTTTATGTTCCAACCTTTTAATTGTATTTTGAATTTCTTTATCCTGATTTTGAAGTTTGGTTAATTCATTAACTAAAATTTGACGTCGTTGCTGCTTAGATTTAATTCCCTGTGGAAATAATTTAGTATATTCCACTAGGTCTTTTACTGGCAATTTAACTTTGCGCATACAAGTAATAAATTCAATCCAGTTTAAATCAACTTGCTGATAATCACGTTTACCACCAGTTCTTTTAACTGGAGGGATTAATCCCATCTTTTCGTAATATCTTAAAGCTACTGGGGTGACATTGAACTTTGCTGCTACTTCAGAAATTTTCATATAGAACGCTTCTTTCTTGACTTAATGTTTAGGTTAAGTATTACAGTTTAAGTAAACAAAAACAAAGGAGTTAATTTTATGAGTTCAATTAAAGATAAAGTTGTCGTAATTACAGGGGCTTCATCAGGTATGGGTGCTGCTACTGCTAAATTAGCTAATAAAGAAGGCGCCAAAGTTGTAATTGGTTCACGTAATCATGATAAATTAAGCAAAATAGCTAGTGAAGTTGATAATCCAGATAATTTAGTTTACCAAATTACTGATGTTGAACAAGTCAGTGATGTACAAGCTTTAGTAAAGTTAGCCTTAGATACATTTGGAAGACTAGATGTAATGTATAACAACGCTGGTATTATGCCACAAGGTGCTGTAGAAGATGTTAAGAAATTGCCTGAATGGCAAGCAATTTTAAATACTAACATTATGGGTGTCCTAAACGGAATTGCAGCTGCCGTCCCAGTTATGAAGAAACAAGGTAAAGGTTTAATTATGGCTACTGATTCAGTTGCTGGCCATGTAGTTTATCCATATTCAGCTGTTTACAACGGTTCGAAATATGCTGTAAGAGCAATTATGGAAGGATTAAGACAAGAACAACATAATAATGGCATTAAAACTGGTATTGTTTCTCCAGGCGCTGTTTCTACTAATCTTTTCTCAACTGTTCATGATGACAAGATTGAAAAACAAATGTTATCAGCTAATGAAACTAAGAATGGTTCATTAACACCAGAAAATATTGCAGAATTGGCAGTATTTATGATGAGTCAACCTGAAAATGTTGATATTAACGAAATTATGGTTAGACCTACTGGTCAAAATATTTAAATAAATTCATATTATAAAGGCAGAGCAGTTATTATTGCCCTGCCTTTATAATAGGTTTGGCCGGATTACCAACTACAATTGTATTGTCAGGTACATCTTTAGTAACAACAGAGCCAGCACCAACAATGGCATTTTTACCAATGGTTACCCCAGGCAATATAACTGAATTGGCACCTATCCAAGTATTCCTTTTTAAGTGGACAGCTTTTAATATTAAATTGTGACGTTTATTTGGCTCTTCCATATGATTAACTGATACCAAGGTTACATTGGGGGCAATGAGAACATTATCATCAATATAAATACCACCCAGATCAACAAACATAGCATTTCTATTAATGAAAATATTCTTTTTTAGGTGTGTATTCCTACCAAAATCGGTATTAAAAGGAGGATTAATAGTTAAATTATTGAGGTCAGAACCAAAGATTTTAGTTAAGATTTTATCTCTTTTATCAGGATTAGTTTCACTGTTAAATTTTATTAATAGAGTGTTATTTTCCGCAACAATTTTATTAACCAATTCATATTTAGATGATCCCCATAAGATAGTTCTGGCTTGCATTGCTTATTTTAAAGATAAATTCAAAATATCCATTTAATTAAACTCCTGTTATTAAAATAAACTAAATCATAAGTTAGATTTTACTACTTAAACTGAACATTAAGTCAACAAAAATTAAGTAATTAAAAATCATAAACTAAAGACTGCTAAAATGTGTATTTTTAATTCTTGACTTACAGTGCACTGTAAGTAGTACGGTTGACTATGAATTAGAAAGGAGTTGATTACTAATTGAAACTGAAAAATATTCAATTGGAGAATTTGGTAAATTAACTGGTTTATCAACATATACTTTGAGATATTACGAAAGAGAAGAGTTGATTATTCCGCAACGAGATCAAAATGACCGTCGTTATTATACCAAGCATGATATTAGTTGGATTGGCTTTTTGCTTCATTTAAAAGGTACTGGCATGTCAATGAATGAAATCAAGGAATACGTTCATTTGAGAGCACAAGGTGACTCAACCATTAAACAACGTGCTCAACTTTTAAAACGTGTCAAGAAACGAAGTTTATCACAAATTAAAGAAATGGAAATGCATTTAGAAGTGTTATCACACAAAATTGATTGGTACGATGGTAAATTAGATCATTCCATTGCGGATTCAGAAAGTTTTGCTGATTATTTAAGTAAGTTTGAATAAGGAGAAATATTTATGGCAATTAAAGATAAAATTATTGTAATTACGGGTGCTTCAAGTGGGATTGGTGAAGCTAGCGCTAAATTGTTAGCTAAACACGGTGCTAAAGTGGTTTTAGGCGCCCGTCATGAAGATAAATTAGAAGAAGTTGTAAATGATATTACTAAAGCTGGCGGTCAAGCAGTTTATCAAGTAACTGATGTAACTAAAGCAGACGAAGTAAAAGATTTAGTAGAATTAGCTGAAAATAAGTTTGGTAAATTAGATGTCATCTTTAATAATGCTGGGATTATGCCTACTTCTGATTTAAGCAATTTACACACAGAAGAATGGAACAGAACCATTGATATTAATTTAAAAGGTGTCCTTAACGGAATTGCTGCTGTTTTGCCAATCTTTGATAAACAAAAATCAGGACAAGTTGTAACTACTTCATCTGTTGCTGGTATTAAAAGCTTCCCTGGCGCTGGAGTCTATGGTGCTACAAAATATGCAGTTCATAATGTTATGAACGTCTTGCGTATGGAAAGTGCTAAACGTAAAACCAATATTAGAACAACGACATTATATCCAGGTGCCATTGATACTGATTTATTAAGTACCATCACCGATAAAGACTCTAAAGAAAATATGGATAAGGTTTATCAAAATTATGCAATTGGCCCCGACGCAGTAGCTAGAGCTGTTGACTTTGCAGTCGATCAACCAGAAAACACTGATATTGCAGACATCACTATTTATCCCACCAAACAAGGACTTTAAGGAGAAATTTTAATGAATGACAAAATTAAGAATGAAAATGTAAAAAATGGAATTATTTTCCCAGTAGGAGAGCCTAATACTGCTTATGCTAAATATTTCAAAGGCCAGAGCTTCTTGGACCATTTGGTAAAGGATCCAGATATTGATGTAACTGTTTCCAATGTTACTTTTGAACCTGGTGCTCGTAATAATTGGCACGTTCATTATGGATATCAAATTTTATTAGTTACTGGTGGTGAAGGCTGGTATCAAGAAGAGGGTAAACCAGCTCGTCATTTAGTTCCAGGTGATGTAGTTGTTACCAAAAACAACATTAAACATTGGCATGGAGCTACTAAAAATAGTTGGTTTGAACACATTGCTATAACTAATGGTAAATCTAAATTTTTAGAGCCAGTTTCAGATGCTGAGTATGATCAATTAGGAGAAAATAATGACTAAGAAACAAACTGCTGGTCACAATAATTTTGGTGATTTTGCACCAAAGTTTGCTGAAATGAATGATGATGTTTTATTTGGACAAATTTGGTCACGTGAAGATAAACTATCACCCAAAGATCGTAGTTTAATTACGGTAGCTAGTTTATTAACTTCGGGAATGTTTGGACCATTAAAATTTCATATGCAAAAAGCTAAAGATAATGGTGTTACTAAAGATGAAATGGTTGAAGCCATTACACAACTAGCCTTTTATTCAGGTTGGCCTAAAGGTTGGACAGCAATGGAATTAGCTAGAGAAGTTTATGAAGAAAAATGAGGCAAATATAAATGGAATATACAAATTTAGGTAATACCGATATTAAAATATCTAAGATATGTGCTGGTTGTATGAGTTTTGGTAAACCAGGTACTATGTTTGATTGGACTTTGGACGAGAATAAAACTAATAGTGTAGTAGTCAATGCTCTTAATTTAGGAATTAACTTCTTTGATACAGCAAATAGCTATTCTAAAGGAACTAGTGAGGAATATTTAGGAAAAGCCATTAAAAATAATATTTCCAGAGATAAGGTAGTTATTGCATCAAAAGTTTATTTTAATCCTGGAAGATTGTCTAAAGAAGCTATTAATAGAGAAATTGACAATACATTAAACAGACTGCAAACAGATTATTTAGACCTGTATATAATTCATCGCTTTGATTATCAAACACCTATAGCAGAAACCATGGAAGCATTAGATGCTTTGGTCAAAGAAGGAAAAGTTAGAGCAATTGGTGCTTCGGCTATGTATGGATACCAATTCCAAAACATGCAATTCTTTGCTAAACAAAATAATTTAACCCAATTTTCAGCTATGGAAAATCATTATAATTTGCTTTATCGCGAAGATGAACGAGAATTAATTCCCATTTGTAAACAGATGAATGTAACTTTAATGCCTTATAGTCCTTTAGCTTCTGGAAGATTAGCTAGACCAGATTGGGATGCTAATACTAAAAGAAGTAAAACTGATATGGTAGCTAAAGGTAAATACGACAGTACAGAATCTGAAGATTATAAAATTGTGAAAAGAGTATTTGAATTAGCAAAGAAATATAATGTTTCAATGGCACAAATTGCCATTGCTTGGCTTTGGAGTAAAGGTGTTTCATCACCAATTATTGGGGCTACTAAAACAAAATATTTAGAAGAAGCTGTTAATGCATTTAAAGTTCATTTAACCAGTGATGATATTAGTTATTTAGATGCCTTATATATTCCACATAAGATAATTGGAGCTTTAAATAAAAATCCTAAGCCCGGGACCATATTGATAGATAAAAAGAAATAAATGAGAAGGTATTAATATGAAATGGTCAAAAGAACAATTAAAGAATTTTGCTAAGGCTAATGATATGAAGATTTCACCATTTTATAGTGATGGGAAAACCTATGGAACACCTACGTATATCTGGTCAGTTGTTGCTGATAATAATTTATATGTAAGAGCTTATAATGGTCAAAATTCATCTTGGTATAAAGCAGCTGTACAACAAGGTGCAGGTAAAATACATCTTGCTGGTAATGACTATGAAGTTATCTTTGAAAAAGTTAACAATAATCCAGAAATTGATAAAGATATCAATGATGCCTATGAAAATAAATATAATGGAAGTCCTTATTTGGCACCAATGTTAGAAAGTGGACCAACTAATGCCACAATTAAAATACTTCCTAAATAGATATTTATATGATCACAGTCTTTTGTCCGTATAATTAATATTAAGCGGACAAATAATAAAAAACCTGTAAGTACTGAATTAACAGTATTTGCAGGTTTTTTAATTAGATTAAAGGCATAACTTAATGTTTAAGTGTTGCAACAGATAAACGCAACGTTTTTGCAACGCGTTGCAATGATTAAAAAGTGGTTATGCTTGCTTGATATGATTGGCTTTATGATAAGATTTAACGACTGTTACATCTAGTCTTAATACTGGTAATTACTGCAATTTAGCAACATTTAAACCTTGCTAAACCTGCCATATTTAAAGAACTGTACTTAAGAAACATCAGTATATTTTTAACTACAAATACTAAGATTGCTAAGGTGCTTTGGAGTTCAAATGATAACAATTGATAGCATTCTTAAAAGTTTATTATTGTAACGCTCGAACTAGTAAAACCTAGTATTTTATAGCTGAAAACTTAACATAACTTAACATATTTTTTAATAGCGGGTGTACAGAGCTTACAAATAACGTTATATCAACATTCTATTAAAAGTGAATGTATATTTTTGTAAGTTTTGTTAAGCTATTTCACATTAATTGGTTAATTTATTCGTATAATTCGTTAGACTACACATGCTATAAAGATTGCACATTTCGACTGCGCAAAATATTGCAGTCAAAACTAATTGATTAGATGAGCGAATAAGTTCGCGGATATAAACCGACTGCACAATTCTATTCAATCAAAAGATATGTCCAAAAGTGGACACATCTATTCTCACTGTCAAAATTAGGCAATAAGTTTGGTGGGCTGACTTTTCAGCGCACTAGGTGCAGATAGGGCAGATATAAAAACAGTGGTCCAACTTGTACATCTGTTTTAAATACGCATATATTAAAAAGACTTCCCCAGTTTTGGGGAGATATGCTCAATTTTGAGCCGATGTACTAGAGCTTATGAAAGTTAATATAAACACATCCGTTGAATGGATATGTTTTTTAAGTCACTTAATGAATTTAGAAAACTATTAATTTGTTACTAGTAATGATTAAAATATGCTATACGTTGTTTAAAGTTACATAGCTCCAGAGTTATCTATTTTTTCTATACATTAAATTGATAGCGGGTGATTATTTTGAAATATGGGTATAATAACGAATACTACTAAGTGATAGTGATAATTTGGATGACAAATTCAACAACTTAATTTATATTCTTTTATTTGTTATCATAACTCGTATAGATATCTTCATGTAATGATTTAATGGATCAAATAAGATATTTTTTTCAAGATTAATATATATTTCTTTATTAGTAGATGGATTGAGAGAAAGAAAATGGATTATGAATTAAAACTTAAAAAACAAATTTTTAATATTGCAGAAAACACAAGAAAAAGAGTTAATAAAACTGTTTTCAAAGATCATTATTTTAGATTAATACTAGATACAAATAGGAATAAATTAAATATTGAGATGGACAGAAAATGGTGCTTTTCTACAATTCCATATGATAAGGGTCGTCGATATATACAAGAGGCCGCCATTAATTATTGCAGAGATCAAGAAGGAGTAAAAGATTACATAAAAAAACATAAAAATGACCTTCTTACTTATTATAAGTTTGCACAAATCCAAAATGGCAAGAAAATTTTGAATAGTGAAATTCAAATTAATAATGAATATCAAAAGATATTTTTGAATCCACTATTTGAAATTCAGATTGCTGGTAGGCTGATGCAACACGATGAAACTGGTCCGATATCTTCAAATTTAGCTAAAAAATTTATATTTTCAGAGAATAAGACAACTGGAATTAGCGAGTTTTTATACAATTATATTAATTTCCTAAATAAATTAAATAAAGAGGGTATTATTAGTATTTTAAATTCAAATGAATCGTTTTTAAATGATTTTGATAATAATAATGATTTGATTATTAACAAGAATACTTTTAATGCACCATCTCTAAATTATTCATACCATGAACCTTTCAAAAGGGAACAACTAATTTTTAATAGGAAGAACTACCAACCCCAAAGTCTTGAGGGTTATTTGAGTTTAACAAGATATTTTTCTAATGTACTCAAGACTAATAACTTGAATAGAATAAATGTTGTATCTGACATTCATGCTAGCGGAAAGACTTTGCCTTTCACTAATAATAATTTTAATATATTGGCTGGTGACATAATTGATTCAAGTGAGGTGTTTGATAGTAGAATAAAGGGAATTTCCGTTATTGGTAATCATGAATTACTAGCAGAAGTTCCGGCAAAATTTCGAAATAAGATTGGAGATGATAGTCCATTTTATAATTACAAAAACAAAAAATTCTTTAAAAAAATCCTTGATTATAATAATTCTCATAAGAATCAGGGAAACATTTGGAATGACTTGCCAATTGGTGACAGTAAATTTTATGATGTTATTGCAAAAAGGATGAGAATTCAATTTCCTAATTTAATCATTTTGAACAACAGCAGTCTGAACTATAATGGTATTCAATATTTAGGTATAACTATTCCCGTAAGAATGATAAAACGTAAAAAGAAACTTCAAGAATTTATCCTGAGCGTCTTAAAAAATAATTTAACAGATAAAAGTATTCCTGTTGTAATTATTTCTCATGCCCCCTTATTCAATGAATTGAGTCTTTTGAAACCTAGTAGTTCTAGTTACAACAGAAATTACAACTGTGAAAATAATCAGATTGTAGAAATGTTTAAAAAATTTAATATAATTGGAGTTATTCATGGACATCATCATATACCAGCTTCGAAAGGATACTCAAAAAAAGTTAGATTTGCGGGAAAAGATCTTTTTGTTATTGATTCAAAATATTCAAATGTTAATACTGGAATTGAATTGATGAAATATTTATCAGGTTATGAACCATCAAATTTGCAATTAAAACCATAAATTAATTATGAGACTATTAATATTGAAGAATATTATTGCATAAAAATTAAAAGTTTTGGTGCTTGAAAAAATAAATTTATAATTTTTTTAATTCTTGATTAGACAAATAATAATCAAGAACTTGACTTTTCAGTATTAAAAAGATGTATCTAATCTTGATGAATATAAGATATGTTCATAATTGAGCGGACGTATATTGAGTGCAATAAATTTAACCTTGTTATTAGAAGTTAATATAAAACAAGTTCGTAAAGATAGTATTTAAAATGCTTTTAATTGCCTTAAATAAATGTTCTAAATTACTAACAATGGTTTTGGAAAAGTAAGTCAATATCATTGACTGAGAACCTATCAAAACATTACTTATGATTATTAAAAAATAAAAAGTCCTGTATATCAATTAAGTTAAAATCATCAATTATATTTACTTAATATATATATTGCTTTTGTGAATTTTTGAGCATATAATTTAGATATTAAATTTTATTAAAGGAGATTTTTATGACTAGAATAAAAAATTTGAATAGTTTAAATTCAAATAAAAAACAGAAAAATAAATTAGTAAAAACAAAAAGAGGCTGGATAAAGATAGCTTTATTTTCAATAACGATTGTCTCTACTGTAATTACTTTTAACACAGTTAATGTAAGTGCTGATTCTAAGTATAATTTGATATCTACTGAATTATATGCAAAAGCGGATGGTTCAAATTCAGCAGAATCATCAACGTTAGATACACAAGGTACAAAAACGGATGGTTTAAATTCAGCAGAATCATCAACGTCATCAGATACACAAGGTGCAAAAGCGGATGGTTCAAATTCAGCAGAATCATCAACGTCATCAGATACACAAGGTGCAAAAGCGGATGGTTCAAATTCAGCAGAATCATCAACGTTAGATACACAAGGTACAAAAACGGATGGTTCAAATTCAGCAGAATCATCAACGTTAGATACACAAGGTACAAAAACGGATGGTTCAAATTCAGCAGAATCATCAACGTCATCAGATACACAAGGTGCAAAAGCGGATGGTTCAAATTCAGCAGAATCATCAACGTCAGATACACAAGGTACAAAAACCGGTAATTTAAATTCATTGAATAATATAGTATATCAAACTGATTTCAATGATACTCAAATTGCAAATGCAAAATACATATACAATTTCTTTATTCAACAGGGATGGTCATTAAATGCAATCTCCGGAATGTTAGGCAACATGACTTCTGAAAGTGGAGTTATGCCTGATGTATGGGAAGTTGGAGGAGGTGGCGGTTATGGTCTTGTTCAGTGGACACCTGGTTCAACTTTAATTAATTGGTGTAATGCAAATAATTTAGATTATAAAACTCTATATGCACAATGTATGAGGATTCAATATGAAATGACTAATGGAATTCAATTTTTCCCATCATCATACTCAGATATGAATGCATATCAATATATGACAAGTACTGATTCAGCTTATGATCTTGCAATGGTATTTTTAAATAATTATGAAAGACCAGCTGAATACTATCAACCGGCTAGAGGTGATTATGCTCAAGAATGGTCTAATATCCTTGGAAATGAAGGTGTTGTAAACTTTTATTTCCATGATCAAGATGGAAATACGATTAAAACTAATGATGGATATGATCACTTTACCTGGGTTGGAGATATTGGAACACCATGGGATTATACTAACTATGTTCCAGAAATAAATGGATATAGATACGATCACGTAGACCAATATAATCCAACGTATACTGATCATGTTTTAACTGGAAACTACCCATTAGAAGGACCTACAAATGTTTATTTAACATACTATAAGCAAGGTGTTGTAAACTTTTATTTCCATGATCAAGATGGAAACACGATTAAAACTAATGATGGATATGATCATTTTACTTGGGTTGGAGATATTAGAACACCATGGGATTATACTAACTATGTTCCAGAAATAGATGGATATAGATATGATCACGTAGACCAATATAATCCAACGTATACTGATCATGTTTTAACTGGAAACTACCCATTAGAAGGACCTACAAATGTTTATTTAACATACTATAAGCAAGGTGTTGTAAACTTTTATTTCCATGATCAAGATGGAAACACGATTAAAACTAATGATGGATATGATCACTTTACTTGGGTTGGAGATATTAGAACACCATGGGATTATACTAACTATGTTCCAGAAATAGATGGATATAGATATGATCACGTAGACCAATATAATCCAACGTATACTGATCATGTTTTAACTGGAAACTACCCATTAGAAGGACCTACAAATGTTTATTTAACATACTATAAGCAAGGTGTTGTAAACTTTTATTTCCATGATCAAGATGGAAACACGATTAAAACTAATGATGGATATGATCACTTTACCTGGGTTGGAGATATTAGAACACCATGGGATTACACTAGTAGTGTTCCAGAAATAGATGGATATAGATATGATCACGTAGACCAATATAATCCAACGTATACTGACCATGTTTTAACTGGAAACTATCCATTAGAAGGACCTACAAATGTTTATTTAACATACTATAAAAACAATTCAAAAATAGAAAATAATTATATTTCATTAAATGATATAAAAATTAGTAAAAATTATTTATTAACAGAAAGTACATTGTTAAGATGTTTTTATAATTTATTTTAATAATATCTTTAGGCGATAGAATCTTTAATGGATTCTATCGCTTTTTGTGTATATTTTATTGAAAAATAGGTATTTGAAAATGATATTAAAATTATCAATCTAAAATTTTTGGAATTACTATGACCATATTTTGCTCCGCTAATTATTTTATTTTTTTGATACTTTCTAAAAGTTCATTTTCAATTAATATACAAAAATATTTTTAATTTTAGTTTGATGTTTAATTAACGTTTTTTAACTGGATTTCATTTGGTTTGGAAAATTTAAATATTGAGTGCCTCTTTTGAAGGATTTAATACTGTATCTAACTCATTTGAATATCAATTTTTGTTACGATATGAGTTATTCTTTGATAGAATTCATAACCATCATGAAGTGATGGTGACAATATGATCACACTTATTAATATCACTAAGTATTGCTAAAGAATCCTTACCGTATGTACAGATGTATTTTAGTTTTCTTATTGGAAATTCTATAATTGTTGCTCCTATGTCAATAAATGGCACAAATTTTGTTAGAAAGTTGGCTTAATTTTTATGGTATTATATCAATGAATATAATTTTTTGTTTTTTAAATCAATTCTTCATAACTAGTGAATCTTGTTTGAAAAGCTTCAATTGGACAATTATCATATGTGTGTCACTTCAAAAATTAAGAATGTCTTATTCCATGTCCTTTAAGAACATTTTTATATTTAGAGCTTGTATATTGATTTCTCATGTCGGTGTTTAAATACACAGGCTTTTTATTTTGTCACAATCCAATCTGATAGCGTATCTGTAACTAACTCACTAGTCATTGTTTTTGAAATTTTTTGGGCTAATATTTTAGGATTTCTATCATCAAAAATGGTACTCAAATAAACCCAATTACCATTTTTTAATTTTAAATAGGGAATATCGGCTCTCCAAATTGATTTTGATTTAGTATTTTTAATTAATTTGGTTCTTTGACTATAATCAACTTTTGTACCAGTTCTTTTTAAAACGTCTACATATAAGTTTAAGTGATCTAATACCTACTTCATTTATTAATCTTTTAATTCTACGACTACCAAAGTAAATGCTCATTGTCCGTATGATATCCTTAATCTAGGTACTCCATATATCTTGTAATTATCCGACCAAGTTTTTTTCAAAACTACTTTTATTTTGCCATCATAATTACGGCGATAGCATGATACATAATTAATCCAATTATATTAGGTTCTTCTAGGTACTTTTAAAGCACTTAAAATATTGGTAAGGCGATTGATTACTTATTATCAACTGAAATAATTCTTTCATCTTTATATAAAGCCACAAGGCTTTGTTTAAATTCTATTGAATATCTTTTAGATCTGTTTTCCTTTATATATAAAAAACTCCTATTCTGACCATAATTTTACACAAAGTATCTAAGCTTTTGTGTGCCATTTTTCAGTATAGGAGCATTTTATATTTAATTTTTACAATGTTATTTTTTATTTTCTTTATTTATATATAATAATAAAAGAATCGTTGTAATTATACTTATAATAAAGGTAATGTAGTTTATTAATTGTTTTCGGTAATAAATTGTTATATTATTAGTTCCCTTTTTTAAACTAGTTTTAATTAAATGATTTTTACTAATACAAAAATTCTGTGTTTTTTTATTGTTACTAACTTTGAATCCTGGATAGAAAACAACTGGAAATTCTACGTTGTTATATTTTTTATTAGATAATACTTTAAATGTCATACTGTTAGGTTTCGTTGAGTATTTAATTTGTTTGATTTTTATTTTATTTAAACTATTAACAGAATGTCTTTCAAGATCAGGTATTTTAGGTTTAGCAGATTTAGGAAGATAATCATAATTTTTTATGTTATTGGTTTCTAGAACAAATGAACGGTATGAAGATTTTTCAGCACCAACATTAGTTTTAGCGATATTTGTATAGTTTAAAAATACTAAACATTCAAAAATAGTGATTAATACTAAAATTATAATTTTAGTATTTTTACTAGAAATCATTTTTTCAAAAATAAATCCTCCAATAATTGAAGTTAATAATGAAAATATTAATAAAAATCTTATTGGAAATTGTAATACTGAAAATAGATTTTGAAATATACTTGTATTCCAAGGAAATAGTGAAGAAGCTAAATATAGAAAAATTATTGATTCCACTAATAAGTATTTATAAAAAGTTGGTAAAATTTTCAATGATAATAGTGAAACTATTATGACTAGTAATTGTAGTATACCAATACTATAAAAACCAATCATATTGTTTATATCAACGACAGTGTTACTCATTTCTGAAATATTTATAAGCACTCCGTTAGTTGAAATGTAAGCTTGAATTAATGGAATAATGAAAAATGAGCTTAACAATATAGTTGTTATGGTAGCAATAACCAAATATTTTACTCTAATAAGAATATTGTTTTTGCTAATTAGTAAAAAGCCTAATGATATTATGAAAAATATTGAAATTAAAATAGTAGAAAGTAAGTGTGTTAATAAAAGCAACGTCATTGAAATAGATAGTATCCACCAATGCTTATAATTTTTAATCGTTATTTGATAAAATCCATAGAACGCAAAAGGAATTAGTATGTATGCGATACATTGTGATAGGTCTTGTCTTCCAAACATATCAGAAAGTCTATATTCAGAAAATCCATAAATTAATGAACTTATTAAAGCTCCATATGTGGTTAATTTTAATTTTTTTGAAATATAATATATGGATAAAAATGATAAAAAACTTATAATTACAAGAAAAACCAAATATGCATGATAAGCACTGAAAAATAATCTTAAAAAGACTAAAGGTATACAACTATATACAGGATAAAAAATATTTGCAGGATAACCGAATGATCCCATAGTTTTTGTAGCAATTGAGGGAATTATGAAATTATCCGAATGGATATTTGATAAAATTTCATTTATTGGAGCTAAATGGTAAGGAAGGTCCCAATATATAAGTGGAGTATTTCTAAATGGTATTATCATGAATAAACTAAGTATCCAAAAGATTAATACAATTGTTATATTTTTTTTATTTTCAATATGTTTTTTTATGTAGTTCATTAAATATTTTCCTTATATAATATTTAAGTGAAAAATAACACTTATGTTTATAAGGATATCATATAATAATGATAAAATTCATTAAGTTAATCATTCATGCTAAAAATTTAAGTAATTATACATATATTAAAAACGTTGTGTCTTTGACTATTGGTGACAATTTTTAATTAGTTTTTATAAAAAACATATATTAAATCAACGCACTTTTAATAATGCGTTGATTTAATTTTCTTGATTTGATTACCTTTTTGATATCTTTCAAGTGTTGTTAAAACTAGGTATAATATTAGCAAATATTGCTATTTTAATAACAGTAAAAATCTACCACATTTTTTCGATGGCAGATATTAATATTTTTATGCATAATAAAAGGACTTACTAATTAATAGTTAAGTCCTTAGATGTCAAAACCCCAACGGCAATATTTAATTTTATGTGTGAGCAGTTCAGTAAATCTGAATTGCTTTTTTGTTTGTGTAAAAAGTGAATGCCATATTGAATGCCAATTAATAACATCTAATGACTGCTAATGATTGTCTTGGAAAATAAAAAAGCCTAATATAGCAGGCTTTCAAAGGTCTACGATACTAGGCGGTAAATCGTCTATTGGGCATACGGGATTCGAACCTGTACATTATGGATTCAGAGTCCACTGCCTTACCAATTTGGCTAATGCCCAATAATGATAGATAACTATTTAATTATAGCAATATAATTATAATATGTTAATGTTTTTTACTATTTTGTCGTTGATAGTGTTTCAGCATTGACACATTCTAATTATAGAGTAAACTTAAATTTGTTATCTCATTGCCCGTTGGTCAAACTGGTTTAAGACGTCGCCCTCTCAAGGCGGAGTTACGAGTTCGAGTCTCGTACGGGTAATTAGTTATAAAAGTCGCTGATAGCGGCTTTTTTTGTTGCGATAAATTAGAAATAACTATTATAATAATCGTAATAGGGGTGATATAGATGAGTTTTGAAAGAGTTAAACGATTAATCAATCAAATGATTAACGATGAAATAGTTCCAGGAGCATCATATTCATTTATTAATGGGTATGATGTTGAAGATAATATTACTGGTTATAAACAATTAAAACCAACTAAGGAAGTTTTACCACCTAATCAGTTATATGATGTTGCTTCAATGACTAAGGTTATGGGAACTGTTCCTGTAATTATGCAACTCTTGCAAGATGAAAAAATTGGATTAGACGATTCAATTACAAATTATTTGCCAGAATGGAAATATCCTAAAGTTACCATTCGACATCTATTGACCCACACTTCAGATATTGAAGGCTACATACCTAATCGTAATGAAATGAATATGAACCAATTACGCGAAGCATTATTAGGACTACATACCGGACCTAATTTTGGTAAAAAAATGAAATATCAAGATGCTAATTATATTTTCCTAGGCTGGATTGCGGGGGTAGTTACTGGTCTCCCAATTCAACCGCTGATCAAACACATGGTTTTTTCACCACTAGGAATGATTGATTCAACATTCCATCCAGATTCACGAAGAACCATTCCAACAACTTATAATGAAGAAACTGGTACTAATCGGGTTGCTAAAGTTCATGATCCTAAAGCAAGAATTTTAGGATCTGATTGTGGATCTGCGGGGATGTTTAGTTCTCAACGTGATTTTGATAAATTTGCACAATGGATGTTACAGCTTACTCAACCAGGTAAACTTTATAACAAAGATATTTTTGATGCGATGTATCATGATCAAACACCAATGCAAGATGGCACAAGGACGTTTGGTTGGAAATTGGATAAATATCAAGGACATTCATATATTTGGCAAACTGGCTATACTGGAATTGTAATGGTAATTGTTCGTGATCGACGGAGCGCATTTACTTTCTTATCCAACCGAGTTCATCCAACTGTGAGTGAACGATTTATTGACGTGCGTCAAGAAATGATTGACGATTATTTAGAAGATTTATTTAATTAAAGTTATAAAAAAGCACTAATCAATTGATTAGTGCTTTTTACTATTTAACTGGTTCGAAATTTTTTAAGAATTCTTCACTAACTCCAAACTCAGTATTTAGTTCGTTAACTTTTCCTTGATCGGCTTTGATTTCTACAACAACTTCATCGGATAAATCAGGTTTAACTAAGTGCATGAAGGGACGGATGAAGTTCTTGTTAGTTGCTCCAGTACCATCTAAGACAAAAAGTTCTTTACGAGGGGTGAAATCAATTCCGGATAGATAATAAGTTTCATTTCCATCAGATTGGGGAAGTGAAACGGTATTATCAGCGTGTTTTAATAATAAAACCGATCCATCAGAGAATTTATTATTAAAAAGAAGACCATTGTTTTCCGTTGGTTTAACCAAAGCGGTCTTTGTGTAATCAGTGTCGCTTAAATTATTAAGATATTTGTTAACTTGCGATTTAGTCACGATAGTTTTGAATTCTACCGCAATAATCAAAATAACAATTAATAGAACTAGCCCTAAAAATAACATGTGTATGCTCCTATATGTATTAATTTTTTCTTATCTATTGATTATAAACTTTTTTATGCTGTAAAAGTATCAAATTATTTTAATAATGTTGCCTTCTTTTTATCGAATTCTTCTTTTGTTATAATTCCGTCCTTAAATAAGGCATTGTATTTTCTGATTTCATCTGCTTTAGATAACTTTTTTTCTTCTTTATCCGTGAAATAGGCTGTGAATGTACTGGTTAAAATACCTACAAAACTAATTCCAACGAGCATAAGGATAATTGCAATTATTTTTCCAAACTTTGTTTTTGGACTTATATCACCATATCCAACAGTTGTTGAAGTTGTTATTGCCCACCACAATGATTTATCAAAAGATATATTTTCTGTTATAGAAAATAACAAGGCTGAAATTACTAGAATAGATGAACAGATGATTAGCATATAAATAAATCCATTAGTTTTTAGAAATTTAGTAACCCGTTGTTTTAATTTTCCAGCAATTCCAATGAATCTTATTAAACGTAATAATTTAAATATTTTAGCAAATCGTAAAATTCTAGTTAATCTAAAAATTTTGAAAATTGAAAATAATGCATTAACTGGAATAATAGCAATCAAATCAAAGATATGGGATTTAATATAATTCTTTTTGTTTTTGGAAAGAATTAATCCACCAAAATAATCGCCAATAAAAATTATCCAAATTGATTCATCAATGAAATTATAAGGATATTTTTCAATATTTAATATATTGGCAAAATCTAGTATTACTAAAATTATTGAAATCAGAGCTAATAATATGATTAATGATTCATATACATTTTCTATTGTTTTTTTATTCATTAGTTACTTCCTTTATGCAATAAATATACTATATCAATTAATACTTTATGAAATAAAAATCACAAACCACACAAAATTAATCTTATAACATTAGGTTTCATAAAAGTATGATTAACAATGTAATTATACTTTTAATTATTTATGATAGAAAATCCAAATTTATAATTCTTTGTAAGCTAAAATGACAAGATGTCACTTTTTGCCTATTAAAATCCAACAATTGTTTAAAAATAATGAACTAACACAGAAAAAACGTCTAAATTATAAAATTTATAATGAAAGTCGCTTTCATATTAATACGTATAAAAGTAGCATAAACACACGTAATACAAACTATAAAAAACTTTAATAAATTACTAAAAAACCATTTAAATGTTAAAGAAAATACAATATACTTATTCAATGTGAATGTATAAGCAATACAGACAAAAAAGGAGTTTTTTAATTTATGAATAATGAAAAACAAAGCTCTCCAAGTTTACTTTCACGCTTGGATAACTTTAAAATTGACGGTTATGGTTTAGTTTTCTATGCTTTAATCGGTATAATTTTTGTATTAGCTGTTGTAACTAAAGCTTTATCAACTGATATTTTGGGTGCTTTATTTACAATGCTTGTTGTTGGTAATATTTGTTACTACCTTGGTGGTAAATTACCAATTTTTAGAAGTTACCTTGGTGGAGGATCATTTTTTGCTTTAATGGTTCCTGCTACCTTAGTATTCTTCCACATCATTCCTGCTGACGTAGTATTAAATGTAAAAACTTTTTTAACTACTGACAACTTTCTTAACTTTTATATTGTAGCCTTGATTACAAGTGCTATTTTAGGTATGAACCGTGACATGCTACTTAAAGCAACCGTTCGTTTCTTACCAGTTGCCATTATTTCTGGAGTAGTTGCATTCTTTACTGTTGGTCTTGTATCAATGCTTATTGGTAAAGGATTCTCATACGGTGCATTATACGTAGCCTTCCCAGCAATGGGTGGTGGTGTTGGTACCGGTGCAGTTCCATTATCAAAAATCTATGCTGCTGGTTTCCATGGTAATGCAGGAACTTACTTCTCACACTTACTTCCAGCAGTTATTCTTGCCAATATTTTTGCCATTCTTGGTGCAAGTTGGGTAAGTAAAATATTCAAAAACAGTAAATACAATGGTCATGGTGAAATGATTCCTGGTAAATTTGAAGAAGTTAAAACTACTAAAGCTGAATTCTCATTTACTAAAGTTGGAGTAGGTATGGGTGTCGCTGGTGCCATCTACATGGTCGGTGAAATCCTCCATAAACTTGTTCCTTCAGTTAGTGATTTTGCTTTCATCATTATTCTTGTTATTTTAGTTAAAGCTTTTGGCTTAATTCCAAAATACTACGAAGAATCAACTGTAATGTTTGGTCAATCAGTTACTAAAACAACCACTCACGCTTTACTTGGTGGGATGGGGATTGCCATGGTTGATTTGAGCGTGCTTACTAGCTCAATTACTTGGCAATTCGTTCTTCTTGTTCTGGTTGGTATTATTGCTATCAGTCTTACTGCCTTCTTTGTTGGTAAGTTATTTGGTCTTTATCCAGTTGAAGCTGCGATTACTGCTGGATTTATCAATAACTCAATGGGTGGAACTGGTAACGTTTCAGTACTTGCTGCCTGTGACCGTATGGGACTTATGGCTTTCGCACAAATGGGTAACCGTTTATGTGGTGCCTTAGTACTTGTTGCATCAGGTCTATACATTGCATTCTTTGGTTAATCTATAAATATAAATTGAGACTTTCTACTATAGTAAAAAGTCTTTTTTATTGGTTTCGTTTGTTACATGATATTTTGATTGTGTTACATCATTACATAAATCTCGATTTCTTTAATTTGTATGTAATATTCACGTAACATATGGAAAGTATCATGGGTTTTGTTAACTGATAGCAGTTAAGACATTTATGTCGTTACTATTATTCGAAAAGACGAAGAAACAAAAGGAGACTTATATTTATGAAGAAGAAAAATATGATTAAATCAATTGCAACAGTTGCAGCCGTGTCTGCTGGTGTACTATTCGCTGGCTCACAAAGTGTAAGTGCTAACACTACAACAAAGCACACTGTTGTTGCTGGTGACACTTTAAACAAGCTTTCAGCTGAATATGGTGTTTCAGTTCAAGACTTAGCACAAGCAAACTCAATTAAAGATATTAACAAAATTTACGTTGGTGAAGTATTCACTATGGGTGATGACGGATCTGTAACTGTTTCAGATCAAAGTGCTGTTGCTGCCCCAGTAGCACAAGCTGCTACTCAAACTGCACAAGCAACACCAGCTGCACAACAATCCCAAGCACCAGTTCAAGCTGCTGCTCCTGTACAACAAGCTACACCTGCAGCAACTTCAACTACTGCAACTTCAACCAGTTCAGTAAGTGGTAGCGATGCATCTGCTAAAGATATTATTGCAGGACGAGAATCTGGTGGTAGCTATACTGCCCAAAACGGTCGTTACGTTGGTAAATATCAATTAGATGCAAGTTACTTAAACGGTGACTACTCAGCTGCTAACCAAGATGCTGTTGCCGATAGCTATGTTGCATCACGTTATGGTTCATGGTCAAACGCACTTGCTTTCTGGAACAACAACGGTTGGTACTAAAATAAATTAAATATTAATTTTAAGAGGACTCTTCGGAGTGCTCTTTTTTTGACTAAAAATTTTCCAAATAAAAAGAACTCTAACTGGAGTTCTTTATGAGTTATTTAGTTATTATTTTTAATGCTAAATTGTTCTGATCCAAGATTAGTTCCATCAATACTTTGATTATTGGTACTGATGTTATTGGTACTAATTCCTTGGCTAGCATTAATTGTAATTGGGTCAGAATCATTGTTTAATTCATACACAATCGTATTGGTTTTTGAATCACCTTTAGCAAGGTTAGTATCTGGATTAGATTCTAATCGTTCATCACTAAAACTAACTGGTTTAAGTGTGGTTTTCTTTTGACTAATCTTGAAAGTATTATTCCAAGCATCGAGTGGGGTAATAATTTTATCAGATCTGTTAGTAGTTTTATAAATAAATGCTACTAATGGTTTATCATAGTCTTGTGTATCGTTAATTGTTTTAACACCAGTAATTTTAATGGTTTTATCATTCAATGTGGCAACATTATTTTTGAATGAAGCTTGGTTAGGCGTTTTGACAGGTTTAGTAGATTGCTTAGTATCATTATTGGATTTTTTGTATTGGCCATCTAATGAAGAGCAACTTGCTAAAGTTAATGAACTTAGAATGGCAATTCCACCAACTAATAGTTTTTTCATTATTTTTATCTCCTTTAAACATGTTATTTCTATTGTACCTTAAACTAGATAATTAACCAATTTTGTTAAATTAGGCTTGCCAAAGACTATTGTTACAATTTATAATAATTATAAATTGAATCAGTCCTTCGGGATAAAATTTTGTGTGATTTGATTATTAGAGGAGGAACAAAATGAAAGTAGCAGTTGTAGGTTCATCACATGGTGGTTTTGAAACAGTTAGGGGAGTATTACATGATTTTCCTAATGCAGAAATTGATTGGTATGAAAAAGGAGATTTCGTTTCATTTCTATCATGTGGAATTGAATTATATCTCCAAAATGTTGTAAAAGATGTAAATAGTGTTAGTTACGCCACAATTGATGGTATGGAAGCGAAGGGTGTTCACGTCCACATTAATTCTGAAGTCGCAAGCATTAATCCAGCAGAACACAGCATTAAGGTAGTTGATGTAAATAACGGACAAACTACAGAAAGCAAATATGATAAATTAGTTCTTTCAGTTGGAGCAGTTCCATTTGAATTACCAGTTCCAGGAAAGGAATTAGGCAATATTTATGCAATGCGTGGACGCGACTGGGCTATTTTATTAAAACAAGCAGAAGTTAATCCAGACATTAAGAATGTAACTGTTATTGGATCAGGTTATATTGGAATTGAAGCAGCAGAATCATTTGCCAAAGCTGGTAAAAAAGTTACGATCATTGATCAAAATCCAACTATTTTGGGAACTTACTTAGATCCAGAATTTACTGATATTTTGACTACTGAATTAGTAGATAACGGTTTAAGTGTTAAAAATGATCAATCGGTTAAAGAATTTATTGGTAATGATAAAGGAATGGTTTCTGGGGTTATTACAACAACTGGAGAAACTATTCCAACTGATTTGGTTATTGAAGCAGCAGGAATTCGTCCAGCAACAGAATGGCTTAAAGATACAGTTAAGTTAGACAACCATGGTTTAATTGTTACCGATGAATATCAAGAAACTAGTCAACCAGATATTTTTGCAGTTGGGGATGCAACCGAAATTGAATTTGCACCAACTGGAACTAAAAAATTAATTGCTTTAGCTCCTAATGCTCGGAAACAAGGACGTTCAGCTGCTTATAACTTAATGGAAAAACGCCGTAAAACCACTGCTGTGTCAGGATCATCCGCACTTCATGTTTATAGTTATAAATTTGCCTCAACTGGACTTAAAGATGTAACAGCTAAACAAATGAATCTAGATGTTGCTTCTGTATACATTACGGATACTAAAGTGCCACCATTTGTTCCAGCTGAAGATAATGCTAAAGTTTATTTCAAATTAACTTATGATCCTCGGACTCGTGAAGTTATGGGAGCTCAAATCATGTCTAAAATGGATGTAACAGCAAATATTAATGCTATTTCGCTAGCTATCCAACAACACATGACAATTGATGATTTGGCCTATGCTGATTTCTTCTTTCAACCAGGCTTTGATCGTCCTTGGAGTGTAATGAATATTGCAGCTCAAAAAGCACAAGATCAATTAGCTAAATAATTTATGGGAACTCTATTTTCGGGTAGGGTTCTTTTATTTAGATGAAATCTTAACAAAAAATATTTTTATGGGTAAAAATTGCAGTATTTTATTGAAATTTGAGTGGATTACACGTATCATTGTAAATAATTACAGTTGTTTTAAAATTATAGACAGATAAGGGAGCCACTCATGCCAAAATTAAATGCTAGACTTAGTGAAACTTACAACCATACCCTCTCACAAATTACACCATCAAGAATTCGTTCATTTTCTTTGAAAATTAGCGATGTTCCTGATTTAATCAGTTTAAATGTGGGGGAACCAGGTTTTGATACTCCTGAACACATTAAAAATGCCGCTATCGAAAGTATTAAAGAAAATAAATCACATTATTCTCCTCAACCAGGTTGGATGGAATTACGTGAATCAATTAGCCGTTATGTGAAGAAACGAATTGATATTGATTATGATGCAGCTACTGAAGTGATTGTCACTGATGGAGCCACAGAAGCTTTATCAAGTACCTTCTTAGGAACTGTTAATGAAGGCGATAAAGTTATCGTACCAATGCCTGCATATCCTGCTTATGTTTCTGTTATTGAAATGGCTCATGGGGTTGTAGTTCCAGTTGATACTTCAGCCGATGCTTTTAAACTAACTGCTAAAAAATTAGAAGAAACTTTAAAAGCTAATCCAGACGTTAAATCAATTATTTTAAATTACCCAACTAACCCAACTGGAGTTGAATACTCAGCTCAAGAAATTGCTGATTTAGCTCGTGTAATTGAAGCACATGGAATTTTAGCTATCTCTGATGAAATTTACGCTGAATTAACTTATGAAATGGCCCATACTTCAATTGCTCAATACATTCCTGAAAGTACTGTATTGATTAATGGCGTATCAAAATCACATGCAATGACTGGTTGGAGATTAGGTTACATTACTGGTCCTGCTGAAATTATCAAAAACATTAACAAAGTTCATGGTTATCTTGTAACATCACCATCAAATCCTGCTCAATATGGTGCAATTGAAGCCCTTGATAATGGTTTCGATGATGCTAAACCAATGTTAAAACAATATCGTGAACGTCGTGATATTGTAGCGGATGCTTTACGTAAAGTGGGCTTTGATGTGATTAGTCCAGATGGTGCCTTCTATATTTTTGCTAAGATGCCAGCTAAATTCAACGAAACTTCAGAAGAATTTGCTTTACGTCTTGCTAATGAAGCTCACGTTGGTGTAACCCCAGGAGACGCCTTTGGTGAAAGTGGTCAAGGATACATCAGAATCTCTTATGCAGCTGATCTTGATGAAATCAAAGAAGCAATGAAACGAGTTACTAAATTTGTAAACGAAAACTAATTCTAAAAGACTGATGATTAATTTCATCAGTCTTTTTTTGTAACTTTAAGTTAAAAATGCTTTAATAGCCTTTGCTAATGTGGTGTAAAACGATACACTTATACTATAAAAACAATTAAGGTGGAGCGATAAAATGAACGTTGGAATTGATAAAATAGGATTTTTTACTCCTAATTACTATGTTGATATGGTCGATTTAGCTCATGCTAGAAATGATGATCCCAATAAATATTTAATTGGAATTGGTCAAACAGAACAAGCGGTAATTCCGAATACTCAAGATACAGTTGCAATGGCTGCCAATGCTGCGGTACAAATTCTTGATGATGACAACCGAGACAAAATTAGTTTGATTATTTTAGGAACTGAAACTGGAATTGATAATTCAAAATCAGGAGCAATTTACCTTCAAAACTTACTTGGATTGAGTCGGCATGCAAGAGCTTTTGAAATCAAACAAGCCTGTTATGGTGCAACAGCAGGAATTCAAATGGCTAAAGATTTTGTTAATCTTCATCCAGATCAACAAGCATTAGTTGTGGGTGCGGATGTTGCTAGATATGGAGTAGAGACACCGGGTGAAGTTACCCAAGGTGGGGGAGCAGTAGCAATGACAATTGCAGCTAATCCTGAAATTATGAAATTAAGTAAAAATAGCAGTGTTTATTCAGATGATATTATGGACTTCTGGCGTCCAATGGATCGAACTGAAGCGTTAGTTGATGGTCACTATTCAAATGATATTTACCAACAATTTTTTGTAAAGACAATTCATGATTATCTTGAAACTAATGATATGCAATTAACTGATTTACAAGCCCTTGTTTTTCATTTGCCTTATACCAAAATGGGTCTGAAAGGGCTTCGTGAAATTTTACCAGAAGTAGATGAAGCCAAACAAAAGAGTTTGTTAAACGAGTTTGAAGCTAGCCGGGTATATAGTAAACGGGTAGGTAATCTTTATACGGGATCACTTTACTTGAGTTTATTATCATTGTTGGATAATTCAACTGACCTTAAAGTAGGGGATCAAATTGGTATTTTCAGTTATGGTTCAGGTGCTCAAGGTGAATTTTATACGGGTGAATTACAAGCTGGTTTTAAGAATCCCATTCGTAAAGCAAATATGGAAAAGATGCTCGATAGTCGGACCCGTTTATCCGTTTCAGAATATGAAACGATGCTTAATCAATGGCCAAAATTGGATGCTGGAGATTATACATTAGACGTGAAAAATGATAAAGCTGAATTTACTTTTAACGGTGTTTCCGAAAGTAAACGCCAATATCAGAGTAAAAATTAAGAATTGACTTTTAATTATAATTATCATATATTGGATACAATAATAAATCTTTAAGACCGTCCAGAGAGACAGCAAGATTTTAGTCGAGTGTGCAACTTCAAAAGAGAGACTAAAAGACTACCGTCAACTGGCGGTAGTCTTTTTTGCATAATTAGGGGGAAATAATTTGAGTAAAGAAAACGACATGGTATTGGATATCCATGATAAGCCCAGTGGAATTAAATGGATTGGATTATCATTGCAACACATGTTTTCAATGTTCGGAAGTACAGTGATTGTTCCATTATTAGTAGGATTGAGTCCTAGTATTGCATTATTTGCATCTGGAATTGGAACTTTACTTCACATCTTAATCACTAAGGGTAAAATTCCCGCTTACATGGGTTCAAGTTTTGCTTTCATTACTCCAATGGTTGCTTTAATGAAGACAACCGGAATTTCTGGAGTTCAACAAGGGGTTATTGCAGTTGGGGTAGTCTATTTAATCGTTGCCATGTTAGTTTGGATGCTTGGAACGAAATGGATTGATAAATTACTTCCCCCAATCGTTGTTGGACCAATTGTCGTTGTTATTGGTTTATCACTTGCTGGGGCTGCGGCTAAAGATGCTATGATGACATCAAGTGGTCATTACAGTTTGATGTACTTTATGATTGCCATGGCAACCTTATTCTTAGCCATCTTCTTCAATATGAAATTGAAGGGCTTTCTTGGGATGATTCCAGTTCTATTAGCGATTGTCTGTGGTTACTTAATCTCAATGGCTTGTGGCCTAGTTGATTTACATGCTATTGCATCCGCACCATGGTTTAAAGTTCCGGCTTTTGAGTTACTTGGAACTGAAAAAGGATTCCATTTGGAATGGAATGCAATCCTAGTTATGGCACCAATTGCGTTCGTTACCATGACTGAACATATGGGTCACTTAATGGTTCTAGGTGAATTAACTCACCGTAATTTCTTTAAAGATCCCGGTTTGAACCGGACTTTAGCTGGTGATGGTGCTGCTTCCTTGATGGCTGGTATTTTAGGTGGACCTGCTGTAACTAGTTATGGTGAAAACATCGGAGTTATGGCTATTACTAAAGTTTACAGTGTGTACGTTATCGTTGGGGCTGCCATCTTTGCAATGATTTTTGCCTTTGTTAACAAATTAAACGTTTTGATTATGCAAATGCCATTACCAGTAATTGGTGGAATTAGTTTCTTACTATTTGGAACGATTGCCGCTAGTGGTATCAAGGTTATGGTTGATGATCATCTTGATTTAAACAAAAAACGTAATTTAATGATTGCCTCAGTAGTTCTTGTAATTGGAGTAGGTAATGCATATCTTCAAATTGGGAGTTTCCAATTCACTGGGGTTGCTCTTGCAACTGTGATTGGAATTGTTTTAAACTTAGTTCTTCCTGATGAAGATGATAATAAAGTTTCACCTGAAAAAGAAGCAATTGACGCTGATACAACAGATACAATTTAATAATAATTAAGAGACGCAATTCAAATTGAATTGCGTCTTTTTTACTTATATAAGTTAAGTTGTGGAAAAAAAGTAAGTGTTTCGCTATAATAAAAGAAAATAAACTTTATTAGGAGATTTTAAAATGTGGGATATTGTCATTTCAGCATTGCCTAAATTACTTGAAGCAATGATTAAATACACAATTCCGCTCACGTTACTTTCTTTTGCATTTGGAATGGTAATTGCGGTAATTGTTGCATTAATTAAATTTTTAAATCCAAAGATAAATGGATTATTGCTGTTTTTATGGAAATTATTACGTTTAATAGCTAATTTTTATGTGTGGGCTTTTCGTTCGACACCGCTACTAGTTCAATTATTTATAATTTTCTTTGGACTCCCAGCAGCTGGAATTAAGCTTCCAGCTTTTACTGCTGCCATTATTGGCTTTTCGCTTAACACCGGGGCTTACGCTTCGGAAACAATTCGTTCAGCCCTCATGTCAGTGAATAAGGATCAATGGGATGCAGCGTATACGTTAGGCTTCAGTACGCCCCAAACTTTATGGAGAATTGTTATGCCGCAAGCTTTTCGGGTTGTTTTACCACCATTATCAAATGAGTTTATTGGTTTAGTTAAGGATACTTCTTTGGCCAGTACAATTACGATTGCCGAAATGTTTCAAATTAGTCAACAATATGCCGCACAAAATTATCAACCATTATTAATGTATATCGAAGTAGCAGCATTATACGCTGTTTTATGTACTATTCTCAGTTTCTTACAACACTACTTAGAAAAACGCTCCTCACGATATATGAAAGGAGACGAAGCATAATGCTAAAGATTGAAAATATTAAAAAGTATTTTGGAAAAAAAGAAGTTTTAAAGGGAATTACAACTGAATTTCCAAAGGGAAAAACGACTGTGATTGTTGGGCCTTCCGGATCAGGAAAAACCACTTTATTACGTTCATTAGATATGTTAGTTATTCCTAACTCGGGAATTCTTGATTTCGATGAATTAAAGTTAGATTTTTCAGAACCTATTTCTGCTAAGGAAAATCGAGAGCTTCGTGATAAAACCAGTATGGTATTTCAAAATTGGAATTTATTTCCCAATTTAACTATTTTACAAAATATTACTGAAGCCCCAATATATGTTCATCATATTGATAAAAAACAAGCTGAAAAAGAAGCTCATGAATTGTTAAAAGAAGTTGGACTTGATGAATATGCGAATTATTATCCCAATGAGTTATCTGGGGGACAACAACAGCGGATTTCAATTTGTCGTGCGTTAGCAGTTAAGCCTGAATACATTTTGTTAGACGAACCTACCAGTGCACTAGATCCAGAAAGTGAAAATAATATTTTAAAAATGGTGAGTCGTTTATCTAAAGAAGGACAATCCATGATTATGGTAACGCACAATATGCAATGTGCGAAAGATGTTGCTGATAAGATTCTTTTTGTCGAAAATGGAACAGTAGAATTTGATGGATTAAAAGAGCAATTCTTTAATGAACCATCAACTCGAGTTAAAGAATTTTTACAAGGAATATCATTAAAATAACAAAAAAGACTTGGAAATTTTTCCAAGTCTTTTTAAATAAACGCAATTATAGCTATGGCAAAGAACGCTAGTAAACTTAAATCTAATTTTTCTTTGCGCATAAATATTTGGCCACCATAAGAAATTAACATTAAAATAATTAAAATGAAGGCTTTAATTAAAGTGAAATTAGCTAAAATCAAGCCCGCAAATAAGATCAAAAAGATAATATTAATTGGATTAGCCATTTCAGATTTAAAATGAAGATTGTAAAATAAAAAATAAAGGGTCACGAGAATTCCAACATTTAAAATGATAGTTTGTTCTAAATATTGCCGACTCATGTAGTTAATGGCTGTAACTGGCACAACAGCATTAACCAATGAAAAACAGAATAAACCATAATAGTTTCTAATTTGCATTTTGGGAACCCGAACCAGAATGTTGACGATTCCAATTAAAATAATTGAAAGCGTAATAACTAAAGGAAATGCACCTAAAACAGATAGGAGAATAGGGACAATACTTAATCCTAAAGTATAACGGCCATCCTTATTGCTAACCATTAGATAGGCTTCAGTAGCCCAACAAAGTTCGCAGATCATTAAATTAAATGATTTATTAAATGGATCAGTTAGTTGATGCTTAGCTGCTAAGTTCCAAACTAAAATTGTAAAGAATACAAAAACAATTCCTTTTAAAATAGATATGAATCGTTTATTTTCCAATAAGTAATTTTTCATGTTATTACCTCACTATTATTATTAATATTAGTGTACTTTGTTGATTGGTTCAACTACTTATTTTTCGTCAGGTATGATAGGATATAAGAGTTATAAGTGTATTCCCGATAGGATTCACAATTGTGTGAAGAAGCCTTGTAACCAAACAATTAGGGGGAATTTAAAATGTCAGAAAAACATTTGTTTACTTCTGAATCAGTTTCAGAAGGACATCCAGATAAGATTGCTGATCATATTAGTGATGCAGTTTTGGATGCAATTTTAGCTAAGGATCCACATGCTAGAGTAGCTTGTGAGACATCTGTAGCAACAGGATTAGTTTTAGTTTTTGGAGAAATCTCAACTACTGCTTACGTAAATATTCGTCAAATCGTAAAGGATACGATTGCCAAAATTGGGTATAATCATCCTGAATACGGTTTTGATGCTAATAGTGTAGCTGTATTGGTTTCTATCAATGAACAATCACCAGATATTGCCCAAGGGGTTAACGAGTCTGATGAGGTGAAAAATGGTGCCTCAGATCCATTAGATCAAATTGGTGCTGGTGACCAGGGAATTATGTTTGGCTATGCCATTGATGAAACGCCAGAACTAATGCCACTTCCAATTTCTTTAGCACATCACTTAATGCAAAAAATTGCTAAAGTGCGTAAGAGTAATGAATTGACCTACTTACGTCCTGATGCAAAAGCCGAAGTAACGGTAGAATATGACGAAAATGATAAACCATTTAGAGTTGACACAGTGGTTTTGAGTACCCAACATGATCCAGATGTTACTCAAGCCCAAATTAAAAAAGATGTTATTGAACATGTCATTAAAACTACTATTCCAGCTGAATATCTTGATGAAAATACTAAGTATTTAATTAACCCAACTGGTAAATTCGTCATTGGGGGACCAAATGGTGATGCCGGTTTAACTGGTCGTAAGATTATTGTTGATACTTATGGTGGTTCTGCTCATCATGGTGGTGGAGCCTTCTCAGGGAAAGACGCTACCAAAGTTGATCGTTCCGCTAGTTATGCAGCTCGATACATTGCAAAAAACATTGTAGCTGCGGGCATTGCTCATCGAATTGAAATTCAATTGGCATATGCAATTGGAGTTGCTGAACCAGTTTCTATCGAAGTGAATACTTTTGGAACTTCAAAATACAGTGATGACCAAATTATCAAAGCTATTCGTAAGTTCTTTGATTTACGTCCAGCTGGAATTATTAAAATGTTAGATTTACAACGACCAATTTATGAACAAACTTCAACTTATGGTCACTTTGGAAGAACCGATATTGATCTTCCTTGGGAACATACAGATAAGGTAAATGATTTAAAAGAATTTTTTAATGCATAGTAAAAAAGACGACCTCTCTGGTCGCTTTTTTATTTGCCAGATAGGGGAAACGAAAGAATGAAACGAAAGACAACTAACGTAAAAATTGTAACAATTGCACTCTTTATTGCTACTTTCATGAGTGCAGTCGAAGGAACAATTGTTTCAACGGCGATGCCAACCATTGTAGGTGATTTACATGGGGTTTCGTTAATGAACTGGGTCTTCTCAATTTTCTTATTAACGAATGCGATTGCAACTCCAATTTACGGTAAATTAGCAGATCAATTGGGACGTAAAAATGTCTTTATTTTTGGAGTCTTGGTCTTTACGTTAGGTTCAATGCTTTCTGGGATGTCGAATAGTATGGAAACTTTAATTATCTGGCGTGCTGTTCAAGGGGTTGGAGCCGGGGTAATTATGCCTGTTTCGTTCACAATTGTAGCAGATATGTATCCATTTCAAAAACGAGCTGAAGTAGTTGGACTACTAGGATCAGCTTGGGGAATTGCTTCGATTGTGGCACCGTTATTAGGTGGATTTATTGTTGATAATTTATCCTGGCATTGGGTCTTCTTTGTTAATGTTCCCATTGGAATCATTACAATGATTTTGACAGCTGTTTTCTTGGTTGAACCAAAGCATACCCAAAAGAGTAAGATCGATTATGGTGGAGTAGGTTTAATTGCGGTATTCTTGCTTTCTGTAATGTACATGTTCCAAATTTTAGGGGAAAAATTAAATTGGACAATGATTGTAATTTGTTTGTTAGTTGCAATTGTTTCCGGATACTTATTTGTTAAGCAAGAAAAACGGGTTTCTGACCCAATTATCCCATTAGATATGTTCAAGAATCGGACCTTTGTCACGCAAAACTTAATTGCTGCTTTAATCAGTGGATTTATCTTTGGGTACGAAGTTTACTTGCCAGATTGGACACAGGGGATTTTAGGATTGAAAGCTACGATGGCTGGTTTTGCAATCACACCGAGTTCTGTCTTATGGATGTTAGGTTCATTTTGGACTGGTAAATTATTGACCAAATATTCACCAAAACAGATTATGAACTTTAGTTTTATCTTCATCGCCTTTGGTGCAATTGTTTCGGTCTTGTTACCAATTTCAACACCATTCTGGTTTTTCTTCATTCTTTCTGGAATTATGGGTATTGGTTTTGGAATTTGCATTACAACTTCTTCCGTTACAGTGCAAAATGAAGTTTCAAAAGATCGTATTGGGGTAGCTTCTTCATTTAATACTTTGAGTCGTACGTTAGGGCAAACTTTAATGATTTCGGTTTTTGGAATTGTTTTGAATAAATCAATGGCGGATGGTGTTGCAAGTCATCCGAAAGCTAACATGAATTTGATGGATCAATTAATTAATCCCCAGACAGCACAAAAGCTAGGTAGTGAGATTCTACCTAGCTTACGTGAGATTTTATATCATTCAATTCATAATGTATTAGTGGTCGCTTTACTATTAGTCATTGCAGCCTTTATTGTTAATTGCTTTGACCGAAAAAAGAAAAATAATTAACGTTTTTGTAAGGCCAATAAAATGGGTGGTTCATGAATTTGATTGATGAACTGATATTGCAACACGTTATAAACATGTTGATCAAGTGATTGAGCGAATTGTAAAATTCGCTCTTTTTCTTTTTCGCCACCAGGATGACCGTAATAAACCACAAGAATAATGACACCATTCTTTTTAAGCTGTTGCATAATTGATTGCACGGACTCGAGGGTGGTAGTTGGTTTGGTTACGATAGAATGGTCTCCAGCAGGTAAATAGCCAAGGTTGAAAATAGCTGCGGTAATCGGTTCTGTAACGTATTTAGTTACGTTTTCATGACCATCATTAATAACGGTCGTTTGCTTACGGACATTATTATTATCAATTAATTGTTGGGTTAGCTCAACTGCTTTAGCCTGAATATCAAAACCATAGACATGGCCTTTTTTACCAACCAATTGGGCTAAAAAGAGGGTATCGTTTCCTTTACCAGCAGTGGCATCGATAACTGTGTCACCTGGTTGAACGATCTCTTTTAACAAAGTATGACTAAAATTTAGAGCTGATTGTAATTTCAAAATTTTCACCTTCCTTTTCTTATTATAGCAGTGGTAGGACTTGTTTTTTTAGCCTAAATTTGGTAATCTTACATTAATAAAAAAATTGCTGATGTGAATTAGTAGGATTGATTAATCTTTCAGAAACCAAGTGGCTACTGTGAACTTGGAGTTAAGATATTACGAACTTCTCACTGAAATTTAACTGAAACGAGTAAGTTAAACGTTTTTCCACGTTATGGATTTAGAGAGTCTAGACTTGTTTGTCTAGGAATTTAGGTGGTACCGCGGAACTTCGTCCTATGGAATTATTGTAATTCTATGGGATTTTTTTATTGGCAAAATTTAAGGAGTGAATATTATGGCTTACGATCACACGAAAGTGGAAAAGAAATGGCAACACTACTGGGAAGAAAACAAAACTTTCCGTACTAGTGATAAAACTGAAAAAGAAAAATATTATGTATTAGATATGTTCCCTTATCCATCAGGTCAAGGACTTCACGTTGGCCATCCTGAAGGTTATACAGCTACAGATATTATGGCTCGATTCGAACGGATGCAGGGTAAAAACGTGCTTCATCCAATTGGTTGGGATGCTTTTGGTCTTCCAGCAGAACAATATGCAATGAAGACGGGACACAATCCCCGTGAATTTACTAACCAAAACATTGATAATTTCCGTCGTCAAATTAAATCATTAGGTTTTTCTTATGATTGGGATCGTGAAGTTAATACAACTGATCCTAAGTACTACAAATGGACGCAATGGATTTTCGAAAAACTTTACGAAAAAGGTTTAGCTTACGAAGATGAAATTGAAGTTAACTGGGCTCCTGATTTGATGGGTGGAACTGTTGTTGCTAACGAAGAAGTTGTGAATGGTAAGACTGAACGTGGAGGTTTCCCCGTTTATCGTAAACCAATGAAACAATGGGTGCTTCGGATTACTGCTTACGCTGACCGTTTAATCGATGATCTTGATGACGTTGATTGGCCAGAAAGTGTTAAACAAATGCAACGTAACTGGATTGGTCGTTCAGTTGGTGCAAGCATTAAGTTCAATGTTGACGAACATGAAGATCAACAAATCGAAGTATTCTCAACGCGTGCTGACACTTTATTTGGTGCTACTTACCTAGTATTAGCTCCTGAAAGTGACATTGTTGATAAAATTGTTACCCCAGAACAAAAAGATGCAATTGATGCTTACCGTAAGAAAATTGCTTCTAAATCAGACCTTGAAAGAACTGATTTAAACAAAGATAAATCTGGTGTATTTACTGGTGCCTACGCAATCAATCCTGTAAATGGGGCTAAACTTCCAATCTGGATTGGTGATTACGTACTTTCATCATATGGTACTGGTGCCATTATGGCCGTTCCTGCACATGATGATCGTGATTACGAATTTGCTAAGAAATTTGATTTACCAATCATTCCAGTTATCGAAGGTGGCGACATCGAAAAAGCACCATACACAGGTGATGGTGTCCACATTAACTCTGGTTTCTTAGATGGATTAGGTAAAAAGGAAGCCATTGCTAAAATGATTGACTGGCTTCAAGAACACAATGCTGGTGACAAGAAGGTTAACTACAAACTTCGTGACTGGATTTTCTCACGCCAACGTTACTGGGGTGAACCAATTCCAGTTATTCATTGGGAAGATGGTGAAACTTCACTTGTTCCAGAAAACGAACTTCCATTACGTTTACCAAAAGCAGATGACATCAAACCATCAGGGACTGGTGAAAGTCCATTAGCTAACCTTACTGACTGGGTAAATGTTACCGATAAAAATGGTCGTAAAGGTAAACGTGAAACTAACACTATGCCACAATGGGCTGGTAGTTCATGGTACTACTTGAGATATATTGATCCTAAGAACGACAAAATGCTTGCTGATCCTAAAAAACTTGATTACTGGCTTCCAATTGATCTTTACGTTGGTGGTGCAGAACATGCCGTGCTTCACTTGCTTTACGCTCGTTTCTGGCACAAGTTCCTTTATGATTTAGGAGTTGTTCCTACTAAAGAACCATTCCAAAAATTAGTTAACCAAGGGATGATTCTTGGAACTAACCATGAAAAGATGTCTAAATCAAAGGGTAACGTGGTTAACCCAGATGATATCGTTAATGAATATGGTGCAGATACACTTCGTCTTTACGAAATGTTTATGGGTCCTTTGACTGAATCAAAACCATGGAGTACCGAAGGAATTGTTGGTGCTAACCGTTGGATTAAACGGGTTTGGAGAATGTATCTTAACGATGATAACTCAGCTAGTGACATGTTAGTTGATAATAATGACGGTAAACTAGACAAGATTTACAATCAAACTGTTAAGAAGGTTACGGATGACATCGAAAAGATGCGTTTTAATACTGCAATTTCACAAATGATGGTTTTCGTAAATGAAGTTTACAAGAACAAACAACTTCCAAAACGTTATGCTGAAGGATTCATCAAGCTTCTTTCACCAATCACACCTCATATGGCTGAGGAATTATGGCAACAATTGGGTCACAAAGATACCATTGCCTATGCTGAATGGCCAACTTTTGATGAAAGTAAATTGCAAGATAGTGAAGTTCAAATGGTTATCCAAGTTAATGGTAAAGTTCGTGCTAGAATTACAGTGCCAACTGGTACTTCAAAAGAAGACATTGAAAAAATTGCTCTAGAAGACGATAATATTAAAGATAACTTGCAAGATAAAACTGTAAGAAAAGTAATTGTTATTCCTAATAAGATTGTTAACATCGTTGCTAACTAAATCGAAATTCACAATTACTAAATTATAATTAATGCGTGAAAGTAGGGTATTTTTTTGAATAATGGATTTGAAGAAGATGTAATTCAAGAAGAATTACAAGCTACTGAATCTGAACGTGCCAAGGGCCAAATGCTTAAAGGCTCCGCATGGATGACGGTTGGTAGTATTTTGTCACGAATTCTAGGTGCCTTATATATTATTCCATGGCGTTTGATCTTAGGAGCATCATTGTTCCCATTAGCGAACTCTTTATATACCCAGGGATATAATATTTATAGTTTTGCTTTGATTGTAGCAGTTGCCGGAATTCCGTCAGCTATTTCAAAGCAAGTGGCACATTATAATGCTTTGAATGAGTATGGTGTTGGAGTTCAAATTTATAAAAAAGGTTTGAGCTTAGCAATTGTTATGGGAATTATTAGTGCTTTGGTACTTTGGTTTGCTGCGCCCTTATTAACCAATGGTGATAAAAATGTGATTCCAGTTATTCATTCATTAGCATGGGCTGTTTTGGTAATTCCTACCATGAGTTTAACCAGGGGATTTTTCCAAGGATATAATAATATGGCCCCATCAGCTATTTCTCAATTTGTTGAGCAGTTGGCACGAGTAATTTACATGCTATTATCAGCCTTTTTGATTTTGAATGTAATGCACGGTAGTTGGGTAGTAGCAGTTGCTCAATCTACTTTTGCTGCTTGTGTGGGTGCCATCTTTGGTTTCTTGGTTCTAGTTTGGTTCTATTGGAAAAACCGTGATTACTATCGTGGATTAGTTAAAAATAGTAACCATAAGTTATCAGTTCCAACTAACAAACTTTATGCAGAAATTATTAGTCAAGCTACTCCATTTATTATTTTGGGTGCTGGGGTAACGATTTTCTCATTAATTGACCAATTTACATTTTTCCATATTATGCGTTTTGCCACTAATTTGTCTGAAGAAGCTTTGCAGATTAACTACGCTATTTTTGCTGGTAATGCTAATAAGTTAACGATGATTATTGTTTCTTTAGCATCTTCCATTGGAATTACCGTAGTTCCGTTACTTTCAGAAGCGTTTACGAAGAAAAATAAAAAAGCATTAAAAGATTCATTTTCTAATGCTTTAGTATTATTTGAATTTGTAATGATTCCAGCTTCATTAGGAATGGCAGCCATTGCGGGTCCTTTAAATCGTACTTTCTATGGGACTGCCAACATGGACTTTAGTAGTAATGTGTTAGCATTTTCATCAATTGAATCAATTCCCATGGGATTATTTGTGGTAGTTGCCGCAATTATGCAAGGAGTCTCACAAAATAAAAAAGCAGTTAAATTGTTTGCTATTGGAACTTTAGCTAAGTTTATTACGCAATATCCATTAGTTTATTTCTTTGGGGCTTTTGGAACCTTGATGTCAACCATGATTGGATTCTTTCTGGCTAACTGGTTAATGATTAAAGCCTTAAAACAAGAGTTTGGGATGGAAGAAGATAAACTTCAATCTGAAAGTGTTTTGATTATTTTATATTCAGTAGTAATGTATTTTGCTGCACTTGCGGCAGTTTACGGATTAAATTGGATTTTTGGTTTGTTTACCACACCGTATAGTTCAATTGTAAGTTTAATTGTTACGATTATTGCTGCTGGAGTTGGTGGAATAGTTTATGCTTACTTCATGTTAAAGACTCGTGTAGCTGATCAAGTATTAGGTGCCCGGGTTGGTAGATTAAGAACTAAATTTAAAATTAAATAAAAATAAGGACTTTCCAAAGAGGAAAGTCCTTATTTGTTATGCTTCATGTTTTTTCATAAATTTAGGTAATGCTTCAGAAATCTGATGTGGTAATACCACGTACTGCTTTTTGGCCAGTTTGTCAGCAATTGCACTATGAGCGTAAACTGCTGCTAGTACTGCCTTTTCTGTATCAGCAAACTGAGCCACAAAACCACCGATAATTCCCGCTAATGTATCTCCCATACCACCGGTAGCCTGTGCAGGGGTCCCAACTGTATTAATAAAAGCTCCATCTGGAGTTAATACTTGTGTTCGGTCAGATTTTACAACTACAATTGCGCCTCGTTTTTGGAAGAATTTTTTATAAGCGGTTAGATTAGTCTTTTCATTCTGATCTACTAGCTTAATTCCAGAAAGTTTTTGCCATTCCATTTGGTGAGGAGTGAAAATGATATGTGTGTTAGGTAATTTTAAATTATTCGATGCAATTAAATCAATCGCGGATCCATCGATAATTAAAATTTGTGTTGGAGAAACAGTTCGAAAAACGGTTTGAAGAATATGTAAACTTGATTCATCGGTTCCAAGACCAGAACCGACATTGATTACGTCCATCTTAGTAATTAATGATTTCATGTTTTCACAATCGTTATAGCTCATGAACATTGCTTCTGGCAACCAACTATGTAAACTGCTTTGATTGGAAGGATCAGTGATGGTGGTCGTAAGTCCAACCCCAGAATATACAGCGCCAAGGGTACTCATGATAATTGCCCCACCATAATTTTGATTTCCACCAATGAGGGCTATTTTACCATAAGTGCCTTTAAAACTATTTTTTGGTCTAATGCGAATGGTATCTTGTAAGATTTTTTCCGTAATTTCTTTCATAGCGCTTCACCTCGAGCTTATTATAACACCGTAGTTAGGTCGTTTATGCTAAAATCACTTATATAGAGTATAAAAGGAGATTTTACAATGATTGATTGGAAAAAAGAAGCTGAAAAGTACAAAGATGATTATCTAAGTGATTTAAAAGCATTAGTTGCCATTGACAGTGCAAGAGATGTTGAACATGCAACTGATGAATTCCCGTTAGGACCTGGACCTGCTAAAGCGTTAAACCAATTTCTTGAATTCGGAAATCGTGATGGATTTACTACACACAATATTGATAATATTGTTGGATATATTGAATATGGTACAGGGGAAGACTATTTTGCCGTGTTAGGACACGCTGATACTGTTCCAGCTGGTAAAGGTTGGGATACTAATCCATTTGAACTAACAGAAAAGGATGGTAAGGTATTTGGTCGTGGAACTTCTGACGATAAAGGACCAGCCCTTGCAGCATACTATGGTCTTAAGATGTTGAAAGATAATGGAATTATGCCAAATCTTAAGATTAGACTAGTTATCGGAACTGATGAAGAAACTAATTGGACTTGTATGAAACGTTACTTTGAAGTTGAACCAGCTCCAAAAATTGGTTTCTCACCAGATGCCGAATTCCCATTGATTAATGGTGAAAAAGGTAATGTTACTTTTGAAACTAAGTTTGCTGGTAGTGATAAAGAAGGCGAAAATACTTTATTATCATTTAAATCCGGACTTAAAGAAAACATGGTTCCTAGAGAAGCTGAAGTTGAAATTAAGACGGATGATGCTGACTTTATTTCAACTAAATTTGAAGAATATTTACTTGATGTTCCTGTAACTGGTGATTATGAAAATACTCCAGAAGGAATCAAATTAGAAATGATTGGTAAAGCTGCTCATGGGATGGAACCTAAGAATGGGATTAACGCTGGAACCTACATGGCAACTTTCTTGAAACAATTCAACTTTGATGAAGCAGGAAAAAATTTCATCGCATTCATTGCTGATAAATTACATGATGATTCACGTGCGGTTAATTTAGGTCTTCAATTTACTGATGATATCATGGGAGACCTTACTATGAATGTTGGAATTATGGACTATACCCAAGCCGATGGTGGAATGGTTAATACTAACTTCAGATATCCTAAGGGAATTGAACCAGCTAAAATTGATGAACAATTAAAAAATAACGCTGCTTATTATGGGGGTAGCGTTGAAATGGATCCGGACTTCATGGTTCCACATTTTGTTGATCCAAGTGACCCATTAGTTACAACTTTAATGGACATTTACAAAGAACAAACTGGCCAAGAAGGTGCTGAACCAGAAATTGTTGGTGGTGGAACTTATGCTCGGATGATGAAACGTGGGGTAGCCTTTGGAGCCTTATTCCCAGGTGCCGAAGATACCATGCATCAAGCGAACGAATCACAACGAGTTAGTGATTTACTCCTTGCTATGTCAATTTATGGTCAATCTTTATACAATTTAACTAAATAAAACGGTTGACAATCAAAAATGTTCGGTATATAGTACTAAACAAGCAAATAGAATATTAACAGAAGAGCAGAGTACGAATTAATAGGTCTCAGAGAATTTCCGATAGGTGTGAAGGAATGGCTGATGTAATTCAGAAGATGGGCTTGGAGTTATTGTTGACGACTAATTAATCAACAACGGGGTTGTATCCGTTATCAATACCAACTTTATTAAGTTATTAAGGTTGTTTTAGTAATAAAACAGCAAATTAAGGTGGTATCACGAAAGCATTCGTCCTTTACTAGGGCGGATGCTTTTTGTGTATCTAAAATTAAGGAGTAGGAAGAAAATGAAAAAGAAAACATGGATTTGGCTTGGAATTTTAGTATTAGTTTTAGGAATTGGATATTTTAGTTTTGGTAATCATAGTAAATCAGCTAGCAAGGATACTGTTACTGTAGGTTTGATGGCTGGATCAAAACCAGAACAAGAAATCTGGCAAGAAGTTGCAAAAACTGCAAAAGACAAATATGGTTTAACGGTTAAATACAAATATTTCTCAGATTATAGTCAACCTAATGCTGCATTAACTAGTCACAGTATTGATGTTAATGCTTTCCAAAATTACCCATTTATGGATACTTGGAATCAAGCCCATCATTCAGATATTGTAGCAGTTGGCGATACCATTATTGAACCAATGAGAATTTACTCATACAAAGTTAACAAATTAGCAGATCTTAAAGATGGGGCAACAATTGCCATTCCCAACGATGCTAACAATGAATCACGTGCTTTACATGTCCTTCAAAGTGCTGGATTAATCAAACTTAATAATGATAAGTTATCTAATTTAAAATCAGTTACTGATAATCCTAAAAACTTAAATATTAAAGAAGTTGATGCTAGTCAAACTTCACGATCATTGAACGATATTGATGCAGCTGTTGTGAACGGAAACTATGCTCAGACTGCTGATTTAAACATTAAGAAAGCTATTTACACAGAACATTTCAATAAAGATTCAGAAAAATTCATTAACTTTATCGCTGCTAATAAAGCAGATAAAAATGATCCAAAAATTAAGAAATTAGTTAAAGCTTACCAAACTAAAGAAACTGCCAAAGAAATCAAGAAAGTTTCTGGTGTTAACCAACTTCCAGCATGGAATTTAAAATTAAAATAAAAGGTGATAATCATGGAAAAAACTCAGAAAATTAAAATTTTACAAGATTTAGTGAAAATTAATTCAGTAAATGGAAACGAAAGAGAAATTTCTGAGTATCTTTCTAATTTGCTAAATCAATACGGAATTAAGAATGAAATTATTCCATTTACAGATGATCCAAGCCGGTCTAATTTAATCGCAGAAATTGGAACGGGAAAATCCGACAAAGTATTCGGCCTAACTGGACATCAAGATACAGTGGCAGTTGTAGATGAACAGAAATGGAAATACCCAGCTTTTTCTGCCACTATTGATGGTGATAAATTATATGGACGTGGTGCAGCTGATATGAAAAGTGGTCTAGCTGCCGAGGTAATTGCCTTAATTGAATTAGTTGAAAATGATCAGATCCCTGATGGAAAAGTTAAATTAGTGATTACTGCTGGAGAGGAATTTGGTGCACCAGGTGCTTACAAAGTTGATCCACAGATAATTAAGAATTTAGATGCTATTCTAGTCGGAGAAGCAACTAACGGCAATGTGACTTATGCGCATTCAGGTAGTTTTAATTACCGCATTAATAGTCATGGTAAATCAGTTCATAGTTCAACTCCTGATTTAGGAATTGATGCAATCAATGGACTTGTAGCTTACATTAATGCGGAACAACAAGCTTTCTCAGATTTACCAGTTGATGATGTTTTAGGGAATGTTCAACATAGTATTACAGTAATTGAAGGGGGAAAACAGGTTAATACAATTCCTGATTCAGCCCATCTATTAGGTAATGTTCGTCCAACACCAGCATTTGGTAATATACAAGTTCGTAAATTAATTGAAGATACCATTGCTAAAATTAATTCTGAAACTGAGTTTAATTTAGAGTTTGAATTATTACATGATTTTTATCCAATTCGAACAGCTGAGGACAATGAATTTGTTCAAGATGCTAAACGAGTATCACAATCATTTTATCCAGATCGTAAAATTAAAACCTATGCCAATAATGGTGCAACCGATGCTAGCGTCTTTGTTCAATCTAATCCAGATGCCCCGGTAATTATTTTAGGTCCAGATAATGTTGGAACATCTCATCAGATTGATGAATACACTACTATCAGTAGTTATTTAAATACCATCGATATCTATCAACAGATTATTAAAGATTTCTTTGCATAAGAAAAAGGGGTTCGCTTTGCGAACTCCTTTTTTAACGGATTGTTTTTAATTTTTCATCAATCTTGTCTAATACAATTTGGGTATTATTAGGATCAATTAAATCATATTTTTGTAAATCAATTTTCATTTTTGGACTTAAATCATAATCCTTAAACCATTGTTGATAGGCAGTCCACATTTTACGATAGTATGCTTCTAGTTCAGGATTGTTATCAAATTGTTCATAATCACGACCACGTTTTTTAATTCGAGCTAAAATTGTATCGAAATCAGCATATGCATATACTAATAGGTCAGGTTTCTTTTTAGGCAATTGTTTCAATTCGTCCATCATATTGTCTAGAAGTTTTAAATAAACTTCTAGTTCAACGTCGGAAATGTTACCTTCTTTGTTATTTTGCTTGGTAAATAGGGCATCTTCATAAATTGAGCGATCAAGAATGTTATTATCATCTTTTAACGCTTTTTTTATCATTGCAAATCGTTTATTTAAAAAGTAAATTTGTAATAAGAAACCATATTGTTTCGGATCTTTGTAATAAAGCGGCAAAACCGGGTTATCACCGACTGGTTCATAAAAAGGTTTAGTACCCAGGTGATTCGAAATTTTTTCAGTTAATGTAGTCTTTCCTACACCGATCATTCCAGCAGTAATTATCACCATAAAAAACTCCTTCATTCATTAATACATTAAGTATATCATCATTCAAAAATAGTTCGAAATAATTATCAAAAAATAACTGGGGATATGGTATTCTAGTAATAATCAAAATAGCGTAGGTGGTACAATTGAAGAAAGTTTGGTATTTAATTTGGATTTTAATTTTTTTGTTAGTTTTGGGAGTAGGTTATTCATTTTTAAAACAAGCAAATAATACAACTATCCAAGTCATGTTAATTTTTATTATGGGAGTGATTTTAGCACGAATTATCATCACACCACTTGTTGCAATTCTTGTTCATCGACATGACCGGATTAAGGAACAAGCTGAACAAGAAAGGAAAGAAAATGACGAAAAGCATTAGTATTTTAGAATATTTAAAACGAACTTTCATTTTAGTTGGTTTAATATTTTTAGTTTTAATTGTGCAACTACCAGTACAATATATGGCATTAAATAAGCATCTTGCAATAGGCAATATTGTTATTGGAAGTGTAGTTTACCTTGCTGGGTTTGCATTAGCTATTTGGTTAGCATTAAAAGCTTATCGGAGTGTTTTTACACAAACTAACCATGGACTAAATAAATCAGATTGGAAATTAATTGGTAAAGCACTACTATTGTTTTATGTCGTTGAGATTGGTTTATCATCATTGAATATGTTGCTATATAAACAAAGTGGAACTGAAAATAATGAGATTATTTTTTCCTTAGTCAAAAGTAATCCAATTGTTTTAATTTTGATGAGTTTTACAATGGTTTTTTGTTCTCCAATTTTAGAAGAATTAGTTTTTCGGGGTTACTTAATTAAGGGATTACTACCTAAATCTAAAAGAATAATTGCAATGTTAGTCAGTGGAATTTTATTCTCAATTGGGCATGCAAGTAGTACACCAGTTAGTTTTTTAATCTACATGTCACTGGGTATGATTCTGGCATATATTTATTTAAAACAAGATAAGATTGAAGTTTCAATGGGATTACATTTTTTGAATAATTTGATTGCAACGATTATTATGGTATTAACTGTATTAGCAGGATAGAGGAAGAATGGAATGAACATAACTGAATTTAATTATTACAACAATTTAAAAAATCGTCTGGCAAAAGTACAAGACGAAATTAATCTTGAAAAGAAAAATTATTTAAAAAAGATGACTAATATTAATCAACTTAAGAATGATTATGATGTTGATACCATTGACCAACTCGTTAGTGTTTTGAATAATGGAGATGAAGATCAAACTAGTGAAAATTTACGTAATGCTTTACAAAATCATGATAAGCAATATTTATTAGATAATATGCAAAAAATTGATGGTGCAGAGTTTGAAAATCTTAATTATATGTATGATGAAGCCAAAGATGTGGAAAAAACTTTAGCAACTGCAACTCATTTTTATAATGAAACGGCTTTACCAGTATTAAATAAAATGGAAAATAGTCATTTAGTTCGCATTGATGATTTAAAATCATCTGGTAGTGATAGTGACACAGTACTTGAAATTAATTACTTTTCTACTTATGATGATTTTAAGGAAGATTTTGCTGGAGCAAATTATGTTGAAGAAATTATTAAAGAACATTTAGAAAATCATCAAACTTTGAGCGTAATGATTACAGCTGATAATTATCCAAATCAATACGATATTACAATTATGCCTGCTGAAGGAGAATAAAATGGTAGATAGAAGAGATTATAAATATCCAGATACACAAGCTTACGATGCAGTAATCAAAGCTTTAAATAAAAATGGAGTTACAATTCGTGATATTTCAAAAGTTGTTTACAACTTACAAAAGAAATATGTGGATATTCCAAGCATGGAATATGTTGATAAAATTGTAATTGACGTTTTACATAAACGTGAAGTTTTAAACAATGCTTTAGTTGGACTTGAAATTGATCGATTAGCTTCTGAACACAAGCTCGATGAACCACTTCAAAGTATTGTTGAACATGATTTAGGTGTTTTTGGGGTTGATGAAACATTAGCTCTTGGAATTGCTAATATTTATGGAACCATTGGTATTACAAACTATTGTGGTTTGGATACTAACAAACAAGGAATTGTTAAAACCCTTGATCAAGCAACTGATAGAGTAACAACATTTATTGATGATATTGTTGGATCTGTTGCTGGGGCAGCATCTGCTAAAATTGCTCACGAAAATTCATAGTATAAAAAACACATTCGTTAATTAAAACGAATGTGTTTTTTTAGCTAGCAATTATTTAGCTGGTTTAACAGCTTTGACACATTTTGGTCCAAATTCGAATTCAAGCCCAATTTCTGATTTACCAACGTTCTTACGAACAACAGTTAACCAGTTTGGTTCGTTATCGCCAAGACCAGTTTGACTTACAAAGATAACTTCAACTGAGTCACCGATTTTGTAAGGGACTTCTTTATCAAATTCTTGAAGAGTGTATGTTTCGTATGCTTTTGTTTTCATAGTTAATACTCCTAATTTTATTATAGTTAGTTTACATCAGAACGATATAAACCAACAACCTTACCTAAGATTGTACAACTTTTTAGAATAATTGGGGACATTGTGTCATTTTCTGGTTGAAGACGGAAGTGATCACTTTCCTTAAAGAAACGTTTACAGGTTGCTTCTCCTTCATCATTCATTGCAATTACAATTTCACCATTATCAGCATTTTGTTGCCGGCGCACAATGACCTGGTCACCATCTAAAATCCCAATATTGATCATACTAGTTCCGCTAATAGTTAACATGAATAAAGAATCGGCACTTTTTTCTAAATATTCAGGAACAGGGAAATAATCAGTTGCTTCTTGAACAGCTAAGATAGGTTCACCAGCAGCTACGACACCTAGCAATGGCATTTCTTTATTACGAGTTTCTGGGGCAAGACCTAGGAACTCGATTCCATCGGATGTAACCTCTAAAGCACGTGGTTTAGTCGGGTCTTTACTAATGTAGCCTTTTTTCTCAAGACGAGCTAAATGACCATGCACTGTAGAGGTTGAAGAAAGTCCAACTTCTTTACCGATTTCACGAACAGTTGGTGGATAACCATGTTCACGTACGTTATCATAAATGAAACGTAGAATATCCTTTTGTTTTGTATTTGAATTTGCTGACATTATTGCACCTCATGAATTGTTTATTAATATGATAAGATTACCATATTTGACGCTTTTTGCAAACACTCGTTCGCATTAGAAAACTTTGTTTCTCAAATGTTTCATGTTATTATATAGATAATTAAATCTAAGGAGTTGTTGATATGGCTGAAGATCCAGAACTTAAAAAAATCATCCCAAGAATTAACGAATTGGCTAAGAAGGCTAAAGTTGAAGCTTTGACTGATGAAGAAAAAGAAGAACAAGATCAATTACGTAAACAATACCTCAAGAGATTCAAATCCAACTTTAAAAGTCAAATTGAAATGACTCAAATTTATGATAAAGATGGAAAAGAAGTTACTCCTGAGGAAGTTAAAGAAGTTCAACGCAAAAAGAACCTTAGAGATGATTAATTAAATAATAGAGGAGTTAACTATGGCAACTTGGATGTGGATTATTTTAGTACTTGTAGCTCTTGCTGCTGGTCTAGCACTAGGTTTCTTCGGTGCACGTAAGTACATGGAAAAATATTTGAAGGAAAATCCTCCAATTAACGAAGAACAATTAAAAGGTATGATGTTACAAATGGGTCAAAAACCTTCTAAAAAGAAGTTGAACCAAATGATGGCATCAATGAAACGTAACGCAAAATAAAAAAACACCACTTTTTAGTGGTGTTTTTTTGATTCATCAATATATACGTAATCTGGATTGATTTCAGCGTCTAATTTTTTAAAGGCATCACTCATTTGTTTTTCGACAACTGCTTGATTGGCATCATCAAGTTTGAGATTTTTATCAACCGAGATAGGATTACCAAAGTTAATGTGAGCTTTATGCCGACAGAAAAATTCTTTTAAAGTTAACGGACCTTGGTAAACAACTGGGAGCAATGGCTTGCCTGACATTTTAGCAATCATTGCTGCTCCACCTTTTAATTTAGTGGAGTGCCGGGTTCCTGATGGAAAAATTACAACCGATAAATTTGTTTTACGTAAAATTTTAATTGGCCGCTTAATTACAGAAATCCCAGGATTATTACGATCAACAGGTTCAACATTTAATTTAGTGAGGAACCATCCCATAATTGGGTTCTTAAATAATTCTTTTTTGGCAATGAAATAAAATTGCTTAGGTAGTAATACTACCGCAAAATAAATCATATCGAACCATGTTCGATGAGGAGCCACTAGAATATAGTTTCCCTCAGGAACACGATTTTTGTTCATGACGTCAACTTTTCCATTAGCAACCCGAATTAGTCCTTTAGCTAATGAAAAGATAAATGAATAGAACAATCTTCTCATCCTCCTTTGCGAGATGTACAATTGATATTATAGCATTATAACGAATAATAAAAGGGTGAAATACGATGGATCAACCAGTTGAATTAAAAAAAGGCGAACGAATTGATCAACTATATAGTAATGATATTCAGATTATCCAAAATGCAGAAGTTTTTTCTTTTTCGTTGGATGCCGTGATGTTAGCTAATTTTGCGGATGTTAAACAAGGCTATAAAACTAAGATAGTTGATTTGTGTGCAGGAAATGGTGCGGTGGGTTTGTTCATTAGTAATAAAACTAAAGGGCATATTGACGAAGTGGAAATTCAGCCTAAGTTGAGTGACATGGCACAAAGAAGTGTCACTTTAAATGATTTAGATGATCAAATGACAGTTTATAATTTTGATTTAAAAGATAGTACGAAACATTTTCGTAAGGAATCGTTTGACCATGTGACAGTTAATCCACCATATTTTGCGGATGAAGCACAAAGTAAAAAGAATCCTAATGAATATTTAGCCATTGCTAGACACGAAATTAAGACTAATTTAGAAATGGTCATTAAAACTTCTAGTGAATTGTTAAAGAATAACGGAAAAATGTTTATGGTACACCGTCCAGATCGTTTGTTGGATATTCTAAATGAAATGCAAAAGTATCGATTAGCCCCTAAAGAAATTCAGTTTGTCTACCCTAAAACTGGTAGGGATGCTAATATGGTTTTAATTTCTGGGATTAAAGACGGCAAGGTAAGTGGATTGAAAATCAAGCCACCAGTGGTTGTGTATAACGATGATGATACTTACACGGATGAAGTGAGAAAATTACTTTATGGAAAATAAAAAATATTATATCTACGTTTTAGTTTGTGGGGATGGATCATTTTATGGCGGGTTTACTGATAATGTGCAACATCGCTTAAAGCAACATCAGTCTGGTAAAGGGGCTAAATACACGAAAAGTCATGCACCAGTTCGTTTACTATACTCAGAAGAGTTTGATAATAAGAGCAGTGCCCTAAAAGCGGAATATGCTTTTAAACACCAATCTCGCCATGCTAAAGAACGTTATTTAATTAAACATGGAGTTGATCCGATTCTTTGGGTAAATTAATTTGAAATTATATTTGAAATTGTTTGCAATATTTTGTATAATTAATTTCGGTATTAATTTACCAATACGCATCTGGAAGGTTTTGTATAGTAGTGCTCTTTTGAGTTCCATACATAATTCCAGAGAGGAAAAACTAAATTTTTTGGAGGCTTATTATGGCTGTTGTATCAATGAAACAATTATTAGAAGCTGGTGTACATTTTGGTCACCAAACTCGTCGCTGGAACCCTAAGATGGACAAATACATCTTTACTGAACGTAATGGTATTTACATCATTGACTTACAAAAAACTGTTAAGTTATTAGGTGCTGCTTACAACTTCATGAAGAGTGAAGCAGGCGAAGACGCTGTTGTTCTTTTCGTAGGAACTAAGAAACAAGCCCAAGACGCTATTGCTGAAGAAGCAACACGTGCTGGTCAATACTACGTTAACCACCGTTGGTTAGGTGGAACTCTTACTAACTGGAACACTATCCAAACACGTATCAAATACCTTAAAGACCTTAAGAAGATGGCTACTGATGGTACTTTTGATCGTTTAACTAAGAAGGAAGCTTCACTTTTAGCTAAGAAAACTGCTAAACTTGAAAGATTCTTAGGTGGTATCGAAGATATGCCTAAGATTCCTGATGTTATGTTTATTGTTGATCCTCATAAAGAAGAAATTGCTCTTAAAGAAGCTCAAAAATTAAACATCCCAGTTATCGCAATGGTTGATACTAACACTGATCCAGATGGTATCGATTACGTTATTCCTTCAAACGATGACGCTATCCGTGCTATTCGCTTAATCACTTCAACTATGGCAGATGCTATTATTGAAGGTCGTCAAGGTGAAGACGATGTTAACGAAGAAACTTTTGAAGAAGTTTCAGAAAACGAAGACAAATAATTAATTTTCAAGGCTGATTCTATGTAGACCTATTGGCCGCATAGGGTCAGTTTTTTAAAACAAATAAATTTAATATTTAAAGGAGTACTTGTATTATGGCTAAGATTACTGCACAACAAGTTAAAGAATTACGTGAAAAAACAAGTGCCGGAATGATGGATGCTAAGAAAGCCTTAGTTGAAGCTGATGGTGACGAAAAGAAAGCAATGGAAATCCTTAAAGAAAAAGGGATTGCCAAAGCTCAAAAGAAGAGTGGAAACACTGCTGCTAATGGTTTAACTAAAGTTTCTGTTCATGATAACAAAGCTGCTATCGTTGAAATTAACTCAGAAACTGATTTCGTTGCTGCAAATGACGATTTCAAAAACCTTGTTGATGAAGTTGGTGATTTAATCGCACTTGAACAACCAAAAGACGTTGAAGCTGCCCTTAAATTACCTTTAGGTGAAGATGGTACTGTTCAAGATACTATTATTCACACTAGCCAAATTACTGGTGAAAAAGTTTCATTACGTCGTTTTGTTACAATGAACAAAACTGATAACGAAGCTTTTGGTGCATACTTGCATAACGGTGGAGAAATTGGTGTATTAGTTAAAATTTCTGGTGCTGATAAAGATGTTGCTAGAGACGTTGCAATGCACATTGCTGCTACTAATCCTGAATTCTTATCAAAAGAAGATATCTCAGCTGATCGTTTACAAGATGAAAAAGACAAGCTTACTAAAGAAGCTCTTGCTGAAGGTAAACCAGCTAACATCGTAGAAAAGATGGTTGCAGGTCGTGTACACAAATATCTTGCTGAAATTTGTTTAGTAGACCAACCATTCGTTAAAGATCCAGACCAAACTGTTGGTGCATACGTAGAATCAAAAAGTGGAAAAGTTGAAGCCTTTGTACGTTACCAAGTTGGTGAAGGTATCGACGAAGCTACTGAAGCTAAAGATTAATATTAAAAAGACTAGCATAGCTAGTCTTTTTTTATACACTTTGTTACAAACTACCGTAATTGACGCTTTTATGCTAAAATAAGAGGGATAAACAAGAATTTTCTGGAGGAATCTTAATGTCTGAATTAAAATACAAACGTATTGTTTTAAAATTAAGTGGTGAAGCACTTGCAGGTGAAAAGGGTTTTGGTATTAACCCACCTGTTATCAAAAAAATTGCTGAAGAAATTAAAGATGTTTACAACCAAGGAATTCAAATTGCAATTGTCGTTGGTGGTGGTAACATGTGGCGTGGTGAAGCCGGTGCTGAAATGGGTATGGAACGTTCACAAGCTGATTACATTGGTATGTTATCAACTGTTATGAATGGTCTAGCTCTTCAAGATAACCTTGAATCAGCTGGTGTTCCCACACGTTTACAAACATCAATCGAAATGAAACAAATTGCTGAACCATACATCAGAAGAAAAGCTGTCCGTCACCTTGAAAAGGGACGCATTGTTATCTTCTCTGGTGGTACTGGTAACCCTTATTTTTCAACTGATACTGCTGCTGTTTTACGTGCCGCAGAAATTGATGCAGATGCTATTTTAATGGCTAAAAATGGAACAGACGGTATTTACAACGCTGATCCTAACAAGGATTCCAATGCAGTTAAATTTGATAAATTAACTCAAAAACAAATTCTTGATAAAGGTCTTAATGTAATGGATTCAACTGCTAGTTCATTATCAATGGATAACAACATTCCATTAGTTGTTTTCAACTTAAACGAACCGGGTAACATTAAAAAAGTTGTTGAAGGTGAAAACATTGGAACAGTTGTGGAAGGAAAATAAACATGGCTAATACAAAAGAATTAATTAATGAAACAAAACATAAAATGGAAAAAGCACAATCTGTTCTTGAATCTGATTTAGGTCAAATGCGTGCTGGACGTGCCAATGCTAGTATCCTTAAGCCAGTTATGGTTGAATACTATGGTGCTCCAACTCCATTAGTACAAGTAGCATCAATTTCTATTCCAGAACCACGTATTATGATGATTACACCTTATGATAAAACTGCTCTAAAAGAAATCGAACGTGGAATTCTTGAAGCAGATTTAGGTTTAAATCCTATGAACGATGGTGATGTTGTTCGTATTGAAATTCCTCAACTTACTGAAGAACGTCGTATGGAATTAGCTAAAAAAGTTAAGGCTACTGGTGAACAAAGTAAAGTTGCTGTCCGTAATGTTCGTCGTGATAGTATGGATATCGTTAAACGTGAATCAAAAAACGATGAAATTAACGAAGACGAAGCACATGATTTAGAAGATCAAATTCAAAAGATTACTAACGACGCAATCAAAGGAATTGATTCAATCGTTAAAGAAAAACAAGAATCAGTAATGAAAGACTAATTTGGGGAAGTGTGATTATGCCTGAAACCGACAATACCAGACTTGAAGTTACTCCAGGAACGACTGAATTCGATAAAATGGTTTTTAAATTATTAGAACCCGTTAATAAAACAGAAATTAAGAGTTTAGAATTAAATGGTGAACACTTTAATGAAGTGCAAAATGGTGTTTTTGTAATGCCTGCTATAATGGATTCGGATTTTAATCTATTCTTTTTAGTTTCTCAATTGATCGGAAATGACTGGATAATTGCTTTTTCTGAAGCAACTATTGAAAACCAAATTGATGTAACTGATTTTTCTGAACCCATGACAACGGGTGAAGGATTAAATCAACTTGGGGCTGAAAGTCCAATAGTTGCTAATCAAATATTAGATTATTTTTCTAACCTAGCCGCTAATGGTAAAGGGGAATGGAAAATGATCAAGTAAAATAAAGGATGAGTTCACTCATCCTTTATTTAATTTAAGCACTGAGGTGAAAAAATGTCAGAAGAAACAATCGACATGAATAGAATTCCAGCAAGTGTTGCTATCATTATGGATGGCAATGGAAGATGGGCCAAAAGACGTCATTTTCCCAGAATTGCTGGACATAAACGTGGAATGAATGTAGTTGAAGAAATTACTACTGAGGCTAGTGATTTAGGAGTTAAAGTTTTAACTTTATATGCCTTTTCAACTGAAAATTGGAAGCGTCCAGAAGGTGAAGTAAGTTATATTATGAGTTTACCTTCAACCTTCTTTAATAAATTTATTCCTAAACTAATTAAAAATAATGTGCGTGTTGAAACCATTGGTGATATTACAAAATTACCAGCAAAAACTAGAGAAGCAGTAGATAATGCAATTGAAGATACTAGAAATTGTACTGGTATGATTTTAAACTTTGCATTAAATTATGGTAGTCGTTTAGAGATCTTAAATGCTACAAAAAATATTGCTTCAAAAGTTAAAAATGGTACCCTTAATATTAATGATATTGATGAAGATATTTTTTCAAATAATTTAGAAACTTCTGGGTTACCAGATCCAGATCTGTTAATTAGAACCAGTGGTGAAGAACGGATTTCTAATTTCTTACTATGGCAAATTGCTTATAGTGAATTGGTTTTCGTTGATAAAATGTGGCCAGAATATCATGCCGAAGATTTTAAACAAACCATTATTGATTTTCAAAATCGGCATCGTCGATTTGGTGGATTAGTTAATAAATAGGAGTGAACGTTATGAAGCAGAGAATTATCACGGCCATTGTTGCCTTATTAATTTTTATTCCAGTGATTGTTACTGGAGGATACGTAATTGATTTTGCTGCAATTGTACTTGGTGTAATTGCTATGTCAGAAGTTTTCATTATGAAAAAGAAAATGATTCTTTCTATTGAAGCTTTAATTTCGTATATAGGAGTGGCATGTATTATTGTGCCAACAAATTTTGCAAATGTATTACCTGACTATTTAAGTCCAGCATTTGTTTTTTACATTTTAGTAATGCTATTGTTACTTGCAACTGTTTTTTCCAAGAACAAATTTAACTTTGATGATGCAGGTGTATATACGTTAGCAATGTTATATATTGGATTTGGTTTCCATTATTTCATTGTTGCACGTCAAGATAGTTTGACTACTTTGTTATATGCATTATTTATTGTATGGTGTACCGATTCTGGTGCTTACTTTGTTGGTAAATATTTTGGTAAGAACAAGTTGGCTAAACACATTTCACCAAACAAAACCTGGGAAGGATCAATTGGTGGAACAGTAATCGCTACCATTGTATGTTCAATTTATTTATATTTCTTCCCAATTTCAGGAATTAGTTTGATTGCTATGGTTGGATTTACTATTATTCTTTCAATTTTTGGTCAATTAGGTGATTTAGTTGAATCTGCATTGAAACGTTTTTATGGTGTTAAGGATTCAGGTAAGATTTTACCAGGTCATGGTGGAATTTTAGATCGTTTTGATAGTTTATTATTTGTACTACCATTACTTCACTTATTAGGAATTGTTTAAATGAAAGGTTTGTGATTATTTGTTAACAACTATTATTAGCTTTATTATTGTTTTTGGAATTTTAGTATTCGTTCATGAATTTGGTCACTTTATTGTTGCCAAAAAATGTGGAATTATGGTTCGCGAGTTTTCAATTGGAATGGGACCAAAATTATTTTTCTATCGTCATAATCATACGACCTATACTATTCGTCTGTTACCATTAGGGGGATATGTACGATTAGCTGGTAGTGAAGATGATGAAGAAGATGCAATTAAACCGGGAACGGTTGTTAAAATCCAGTTAAATGACAAAGGTGTTGTTACTAAAATTGATTTGAGTAAAAAAAATCAATTATTTAAAGGGATTCCCTTTCAAGTATCAGATGCTGATTTAGTGAATGGTCTTTGGATTGAAGGATATGAAAATGGTAACGAGGATGATAAAAAACGTCTTTCAGTTGATCACGATGCTTTAATCGTGCAAAGAGATGGAATTGAAGTCCAAATTGCTCCAGCAGATGTTCAATTTCAAAATGCCCCAGTAGGTAAAAAATTATTAGTTAACTTTGCTGGTATTTTTAATAATATTTTACTAGCTATTTTGGCGTTTATGCTATTAGCTTTTCTTCAAGGCGGAGTTGGTACTAATTCTAACAAGGTTAATGTTTCTGACAGCACTCCACATGTAGCTAAGACTGCTGGAATAAAAGATGGTAGTCGTATTTTAGCCGTTAATGGGGTAAAAATTAAGAATTTTCAAGATATTGCAAAACAAATCGAAAAACAACCCAATAAAAAAGTTAAATTAACGATTGAGGATAAAAATAAGACTCGTGACGTGAGTCTAGTAACTGATTCAAAACAAATGAATAAACAAAAAATTGGTGTTATTGGAGTTACACAAACTTTAGATACTAGTTTTGGAGCAAAGGTTATGGCTGGGTTTACTACTACTTGGTCAATGGCTAAGGGTCTCTTTGGTGCTCTCTGGCAAATGATTTCTGGGCATTTCACTCTTAATAGTTTAGGTGGACCAGTGGCAATCTTTGCCAATACATCAGAAGCAACATCTATGGGATTGACTGGAATCATTCAATTCTTAGGCTGGTTATCAATTAACTTAGCAATTGTTAATTTAATTCCAATTCCAGGCCTAGATGGTGGTAAAATTTTATTAAACATTATTCAATTAATTAGAGGAAAGGCCCTTTCTGAAAAGACAGAAATGATTGTTACTATGATTGGATTTGTCTTTTTAGCTGGCTTAATGATTTTAGTTACTTGGAACGATATCATGCGTTATTTCATCAGATAAATTAGGAGCGAATAAATGAAACAATCAAAAATGTTAATTCCTACACAAAAACAAGATCCAACTGGTGCAGAAGCAATTAGTCATAGAATGCTAATTCGTGCTGGTTATATTCGTCAAGTTTCTGCCGGAACTTATGCATATCTTCCATTGGCATACCGTGTTTTGGAAAAAATTGAACATATTATTAAACAAGAAATGAATAAATCAGGGGCAAATGAAATGTTATTACCTGAAATCATTCCAGCACAATTTTGGAAAGATTCAGGAAGATATGAAGCTTATGGTCCTGAATTGTTTAAACTAAAAAATCGTCATGATACTGACTTTATTTTAGGACCTACTCACGAAGAAACTATGACTGAGTTAGTTAAGGGGACTATTTCTTCATACAAGAAATTACCTTTGAACTTATACCAAATTCAAGATAAGTTCCGTGATGAAGATCGTCCTCGTTACGGTCTTTTACGTAGCCGTGAATTTCGTATGTTAGATGCATATTCATTTGCATCAGATGAAAACCAATTAGATGTAACTTACAAAGACATGAATGATGCTTTCAGAAATGTGTTTGATCGTGTTGGCTTAAACTACCTTGGAATTATTGGAGATAGTGGTGCCATGGGTGGATCTGATTCAATGGAATTTTCTGCTCCAGCACCAGTTGGTGAAGATACCATTGTTTATTCTGATGACAGTGATTATGCCGCTAATTTAGAAATGGCAACTGACATGTTCGTTAACAAAAAATCACATGCTGAAACTAATGATTTAGAACTAGTGGACACTCCAGATGTTAAGAGTATTAACCAAGTTGCTAAATTCTTTGAAATTGAAAAAGATCAAATTATTAAGAGCTTATTATACATGGTTGATGAAAAACCTGTGTTAATCTTAGTTCGTGGTGATCAAGAAGTTAACGATGCTAAAGTTAAAAATCATTTCCATGCTAATGATGCTGAACTAGCTACTGCTGAACAAGTTAGTCAATATCTAGGTGTTAAACCAGGTTCAGTTGGACCATTCAATGTATCTGAAGATATTCCTGTTTTAGCTGATGAATATGTTCAAAGTATCGTTAATGGTGTAACTGGTGCTAACCAAGATGACAAACATTATCAAAATGTTAACCCAGAACGTGATTTACCTGACTTAGAATATGGTGATTTTCGTTTAGTTAACGAAGGTGATATCTCACCTGATGGTAGTGGAGTATTGAAGTTTACTAAAGGTATTGAAATTGGTCATATTTTCAAACTTGGTACACGTTATACTGAAGCTCTTGGTGCTAATATTCTTGATGAAAATGGTCGTCAAAAGCCAATTATCATGGGTTGTTATGGTATTGGAGTAAGTCGTTTACTTTCAGCTATTTCAGAACAACAAGCTGATGATAATGGTCTTGTATGGCCTAAATCAATTGCGCCTTTTGACGTGCACTTGATTCCTACTAACGTTAAAAAAGAAGAACAAGTTGAATTAGCTAATAGTATTTACGATGATTTACAAGCTGCTGGTATGGAAGTTCTTATGGATGATCGTAAAGAACGTGCTGGAGTTAAATTTGCTGATTCTGACCTAATTGGGATTCCAATTAGGATTACTATCGGTAAAAAAGCTGATGAAGGTATCGTAGAAGTTAAGATTCGGAAGACTGGCGAAACAGTTGAAACAAAGGTTGATGACCTTAAAAATACAATCGAAATTTTATCAAAAGAAATTTAAACAATAAGACCAGATATAACTGGTCTTTTTTGTTCGTTTAGGGGGAGGGAAAATATGCCTTTAAATAATAAAGAAAAATTCAGTAAGCTATTGGATCAAATTAAACTCGATGACGCTTATCGTAGTGAATTTGAAAATGCTGAAATTGAACAAGTGCGAGTGCACCAAAAATCAAAGCAGTGGGATTTCCATTTATTTATTCCCCATGTACTTTCATTTCAAGCATTTACTAATTTTGTGAATGGATTACACACTGCTTTTAGTGATATTGCTAAAGTTGATTTTTTCATTCAAACCCAACAGTCTGAATTAACTAATCGTGAAATTGGTGATTATTGGCAATGGGCAGTTAACAACTGTGGAATTCAATCCAGTTTAATTCATGAACTTTGTGATAATAATGTACCAAAGCTAGATGATGGTCGCGTTAATTTTTATGCGGTTAACGAATTGGTCAAGGACTTTATGAATAATAAAGCCATTGGACCAATTTTGAATGAATATCAAAAGGCTGGTTTTCCTAAATTTACAATTAATACTATGGTTGATGAAACTGAATCACAAGAAAAAATTAAAGAATTGCGCGAAGCTAAACGATTACGTGATGAAAAATTAGCTAAACAAGCCCAAGAAGCCGCAGCTAAAGTTAATGCTCAAAAAGCTCCAGCAGCAAGTTCAGGTAATGTCATGATTGGGCGCAAAATTGCTGATAACGTAGACGTAACTCCCTTGGAAAATATTACTGAAGAAGAACGCTCAATGGTAGTTAATGGTTATGTATTTAGTAAAGAAATTCGTGCTTTGCGTTCTGGTCGTTCATTGATGATTTTAAAAATTACTGATTATACCTCTTCAATTACGATTAAGAAGTTTTCTAAAGATGATGACGAAAGTGCCAAATTTGCTAATCTTGAAGAGGGCAGTTGGGTAACTGTTCGAGGTAGTATTCAAGAAGATAATTATTTTCATGAACTTGCTATGAATGCTTATGATATTAATCCAGCAACTCACGAAGAACGAAAAGATACTGCACCAGAAGATAAGAAGCGAGCAGAGCTACATCTCCATTCCAATATGAGTCAAATGGATGCTACTAATTCGATTTCTGATTTTGTTAAGCAAGCCAAAAAATGGGGACATAAAGCCATTGCCGTTACTGATCATGATAATGTCCAAGCTTTTCCAGAGGCTTTTAATGCCGCTGAAAATAATGACATTAAGATGTTATATGGGATGGAAGCAAATGTTGTTGATGATGGTGAACCGATTGCCTTTAATGATAAGCATGTCGGCTTAAAAGATGCGACTTATGTGGTTTTTGATACTGAAACAACTGGGTTATCAGCCATTTATGATCGAGTAATTGAACTTTCAGCCGTTAAGATGCAAGGTAACAATGTTATTGAAGAATTTGAACAATTCATTGATCCAGGTTTTCATCTTTCTGAACAAACTACTAATTTAACTTCAATTACTGATGACATGGTAGCTGGTTCTAAATCCGAAGAAGAAGTTTTCAAAATGTTCCGTGAATTTTGCGGTGATGCAATTGTCGTTGGACATAACGTAACTTTTGATATTGGCTTTATGAACACTGGTTATGCCCGTCACGGGATGGAAAAAATTCAAAATCCCATTATTGATACGTTAACTTTGGCCCGTTTCTTATATCCTAATTACAAGAGCTATCGGTTGAATACATTAGCGAAAAAATTTGACGTTGTGTTGGAACATCATCACCGTGCCATTTATGATGCTGAAACTACTGGTCATTTGAACTATCTCTTCTTAAAGGATGCTGAAGAACAATATGATATTCAATTTCATGATCAATTAAACGATCATATGACGGAAAACGATGCTTACAAACATGCCCGTCCTTTCCACGCCATTTTAATGGCAAAAACGCAAGCGGGTTTGAAAAACTTATTTAAATTGGTTTCACTTTCCCACATCAATTACTTTTATCGAGTTCCTAGAATTCCACGGAGTGAGCTAGAAAAATATCGTGAAGGTATTTTAATTGGATCTGCATGTTCCAGTGGTGAAGTATTTACTGCTATTATGCAAAAAGGTAAGCAAGAAGCTATCGATAAAGCTAAATTCTATGATTATCTTGAAGTTCAACCACAAGCCGCTTATCAACCACTATTAGATACCAAATTAATCAGTGATCGTGGTAAGTTACAGGAAATTATTAAAAATATGTCGGATGTTGCTGATGAAGTTGGAATTCCATTGGTTGCCACAGGTGATGCTCATTATCTTAATCCCCATGACTATATCTATCGTAAAATTCTGATTAATTCACAAGGGGGAGCTAATCCGCTTAACCGAACTGAGTTACCAGATTTACATTTTAGAACGACTAATGAAATGCTAAAAGACTTTAATTTCTTAGGTGAAGATAAAGCCGAAGAAATCGTTGTTGATAATCCGAATAAGATTGCAGATTTAGTAGATGAAATTCATCCATTAAAGGACAAATTATATACACCTAAAATGGAAGGTGCCGAAGAAGAAATTAAAAAACGTACCTATGATACTGCTCATGAATTGTATGGTGAAAAGTTACCAGAAATTGTTGAAAAACGAGTTGAACGGGAACTTAAATCAATCATTGGGAATGGATTCTCCGTTATCTATTTAATTTCTCAACGTTTAGTAGCAAAGAGTAATAAAGATGGGTACTTGGTAGGTTCCCGTGGATCAGTTGGTTCTAGTTTAGTAGCTACGATGACGGGAATTACTGAAGTTAATCCATTGCCACCACATTATCGTTGTCCTAAGTGTCATTATTCAGAATTCTTCACGAAGGGTGAATATAGCTCTGGATTTGATTTACCAAAGAAACAATGTCCTAATTGTGGAGAAACTTTAATTGGTGATGGTCACAATATTCCGTTTGAAACTTTCCTAGGTTTCAAGGGTAACAAGGTTCCCGATATTGATTTGAACTTCTCCGGTGATTATCAAGCAATCGCGCATAATTATACGAAGGTTCTGTTTGGTGAAAAGAATGTATACCGTGCCGGAACCATTGGTACCGTTGCAGATAAAACCGCTTATGGTTATGTAAAAGCTTATGAACGTGACACTGGTAAGCATTTTAGAGGAGCCGAAATTGATCGACTTGCTAAGGGTGCGACTGGGGTTAAACGGACAACTGGTCAACATCCGGCCGGAATTATTATCGTTCCAGATTATATGGATATTTATGATTTCACGCCGATTCAATATCCAGCTGAAGATCAATCCTCAGCTTGGAAGACAACCCATTTTGATTTCCATTCGATTCACGATAATATTCTTAAAATGGATATTCTGGGACATGATGACCCAACTATGATCCGGATGCTCCAAGATTTATCTGGAATTGATCCTTATACGATACCGATGAATGATGCTGGAGTGATGTCAATTTTTAGTAGTCCTGAAGTCTTAGGCGTGGATGAAGACCAAATTCAATCCAAGACAGGTACTTTGGGAATTCCTGAATTTGGAACGCGTTTTGTTCGTGGAATGCTTGAACAAACCCATCCAAAGAACTTTTCTGATTTACTTCAAATTTCTGGTTTATCACATGGTACTGATGTGTGGTTAGGAAATGCGGATGAATTGATCAAAGATGGAACTGCTACGATTTCTAACGTTATTGGTTGTCGTGATAACATCATGACCGATTTAATTAACTATGGAGTTGACTCCGAAACTTCATTCCAGATTATGGAAAAAGTACGTAAAGGTAAGGGAATTAAAGACGAATGGCAACAAACTATGCGTGATTCAAATGTTCCCGAATGGTACATTGATTCATGTTTGAAGATTAAGTATATGTTCCCAAGAGCCCATGCAACTGCTTATGTTTGGATGGCTTTGCGAATTGCTTACTTCAAAGTTTACTTTCCATTGGTATATTACGCTGCATACTTCTCAGTGCGTGCGGATGATTTTGATGTTGAAGCAATGGCACATGGTAAAGAAGCAGTTAAGAATGCTATGAAAGAAATCGAAGACAAGGGGAATGACGCTTCAACTAAGGAAAAGAACTTGTTGACCGTCTTACAACTTGCAAACGAAATGCTAGAACGTGGTTATGAATTTGAAATGATTGATCTTGATCGTTCTGATGCTTCTGAATGGTTAATGGATGGAAATAAATTAATTGCACCATTTAGTGCGGTCCCTGGATTAGGGTTAAACGTTGCTAAACAAATTGTGGCAGCTCGAGCTGATAAGCCATTTATTTCTAAAGAAGATCTTTCCAAACGTGGGAAGGTTTCAAAGACCATTATTGAATTTATGACGAAAAATGGAGTGCTTAAAGGACTCCCTGATGAAAATCAACTTAGTTTGTTTGACATGATGTAGGCTTTAATTGTAGAAATGGTCTATATATGTTATATTAAACACAGTAATTAAAAACTCTTTTAGGAGTGAGCAGAGATGCTCGCTCTTTTTATTGGAAAATTTTGGGAGGTAAATAGTTGAGCGAAGTTAGCGAAATTATTGATAAAGTTACCGAAACTGTTCAACCAATCTTAGATGAAAATAATTTTTATCTATACAGTGTTGAATATGTACAAGAAGGCGGAAGCTGGTATCTACGTGTCTACATCGATAAAGACGGTGGTATCTCAATTGATGATTGTGTCCTTGTTAGTGACCAATTAAGCGAAAAGCTAGATGAAATCGAAGATGTATTTGCAGATCAATACTTCTTAGAAGTTTCTTCACCTGGTGCAGAACGTCCGTTGAATAATGAACAAGACTATCAAAATGCTATTAATGACTACATTAATGTTTCTCTCTATCAAAAATTAGATGGAAAGAAAATGTACGAAGGAACATTAAAGGAACTTAACGATGATGATTTAACTCTAGTAGTTAAAGATAAGACTCGTCGTAAAGATGTTACCATTCCTCGTAAATTAATCTCAAAAGCCAGATTAGCAATTGAATTTTAGTTAGGAGAATAACAAATGAGTAAAGAATTAGTTAATGCTCTTGACGCCCTTGAACAAGAAAAGGGTGTTAAAAAAGAAGTTGTCATTGAAGCACTTGAAGCTGCTTTAGTTTCAGCATACAAACGTAATTATGATCAAGCACAAAACGTAGAAGTAGAATTTGATCAACGTAAAGGTAACATGAATGTTTACGCTGTGAAAAAAGTAGTTGAAGAAGTTGCTGATCCACGTCTTGAAGTTAGTTTAGACGACGCTTTAAAGATTAACCGTGGATATGAACTTGGTGATGAAATTAAGTTCACTGTAACTCCTAAGGATTTCGGAAGAATTGCTGCACAAACTGCTAAGCAAGTTATCATGCAACGTGTGCGTGAAGCTGAACGTGAAACAGTTTATAACAAATACAGTAAATACCAAGACGAATTAATTAACGCTGAAGTTGAACGTCAAGATAACCGTTTTGTTTATTTGATTATGGATGGTGTTGAAGCAGTTATGGCACAAAATGATCAAATGCCTAATGAAATCTATCGTCCACAAGAAAAAATCAAAGTTTACGTTACTAATGTTGATGATGCAGCTAAGGGTCCACAAGTATTCGTTAGTCGTACTGCTCCTGGTTTGTTGAAACGTTTATTTGAACAAGAAGTTCCTGAAGTTTATGATGGAATTGTTGAAATTGTTTCAATCGCTCGTGAAGCTGGTGACCGTTCTAAAGTTGCCGTTCGTTCAAACGATGCAAACATCGATCCAGTTGGTACTACTGTTGGACCTCGTGGACAACGTGTTCAAGATATCGTTAACGAGCTTGGCGGTGAAAACATGGATATCGTTCAATGGAGTGAAGATCCAGCTCAATACATTGCCAATGCATTGAACCCAGCTGACGTTTTAGATGTCATTTTCAAAGATGGTGAAGAAAAATCATGTACTGTAATCGTACCTGATGATCAATTGTCATTAGCAATCGGTAAACGTGGTCAAAATGCCCGTCTTGCTGCTCGTCTAACTGGTTATAAGATTGATATCAAACCTGAATCAGAAATGAATAAGGCTGATGACAAAGAAGCTGAAGAAACTACTGAATCTGAAGATTAATATCTGAGAGGAAGATAGCTATGAAAACACGTAAAATTCCAATGCGTAAAGATATTATTTCTGGAGAAATGTATCCCAAACGTGAATTAGTTCGTATTGTTCGTGACAAAGAAATGAACGTTTCTTTGGACGAGTCTGGTAAGAAACCAGGTCGTGGAGCATATGTTCGGATTGACGTTGACGCAGTTAAAAGTGCGAAAGCAAAGCATTTGTTAGATCAAGTTTTTGACGTTGAATTAACAGATGATTTCTATGATAACTTGATTGACTACGTTGATCATGTGCAAGCACGGGAAGAATTAAAACGAAATGACAAATTATAATCAGATACTAAATCTTTTGGGAATTGCTCGCCGAGCTGGTAAGATAGTTTCAGGTGAAGGTATTGTATTAAATGCAATCAAAAAAGGAAAAGTTAAATTTCTTTTGATTGCTTCAGATACTGGTGCAACGACTACCAAAAAATTTTTAAATAAGACTGATTTTTATAAAGTACCATTCAATCATGAAATTACTAAAAGTGATTTGAGCGATGCTATCGGACAAAGTCGAACAATCGTCGGAATTACAGATAATGGTTTTGCGAGGAAATTAAATGAATTAAATGAATAAATAAGGAGTGTGATTCTATGCCTAAAAAGAGAATTTACGAATTGGCCAAAGAACTTAATGTGCCAAGCAAAAAAATCCTAACAGCTGCACAATCAAAAGGATATGATGTTAAAAATCATATGTCAGGATTAGACGCTGCCGAAGAAAAGACGGTGAGATCAATGCTAAACAATAATAATGGATCTGCTAAGAAACCAGCAGCTAAACCAGCAAGTGCTAAGAGCGCTCATACAAACAATAACCACAAACCAGCTAGTTCACAAAACCATAACAGTGCAAACCACTCAAATGGTTCAAAACCAGCACAAAATCGCACTAACAACAATCATTCAAACAATAACAATCATAGTGCAAATAACTCACAACGTAATAACAATTCACAAAGAAACAATAATAACAGCAAACCAACTCACTCAAACAACAACCAAAATCATTCAAAGAACACAAGTAGCAATACATCTACTCAAACGCGTTCAAAGAATACCGGTAATGGTAAATTTGGTGGTAGTTTAAATAGTAATGGTGGTAACGGAAACAACCGGAACAAGAAAAAACGTCGTAATGGACGTAACGGTCGTAACCCATTTGCTGGAATGTACTCAAAGAACCAACGTATTCGTCAAAACAACAAGAAAAAAGGCCCTTCAGTTCGTAAAGATCGTCCATTACCAGAAGTATTAATGTACGAAGATGGTATGAACGCTCAAGATTTAGGTAAGTTACTTCACCGTGAACCAGCTGAAATTATCAAGAAGTTATTCATGCTTGGTATGATGGTTAACCAAAACCAATCTCTTGATAAAGATGCAATCGAAGTTTTAGCTGAAGATTATGGAATTAAAGCTGAAGAAAAGAAACATGTTGATGTTTCAGATATCGACAAGTTCTTCGAAGAAGCTGAAAACAATCACGAACATGAAGCTCCACGTCCACCAGTGGTTACTATCATGGGACACGTTGATCATGGTAAGACAACTTTACTTGATTACTTGAGACATTCACACATCACCTCAGGAGAAGCTGGTGGAATTACTCAAGCAATTGGTGCTTACCAACTTCATTTAGATGGTAAAGATATTACATTCTTGGATACTCCAGGACATGCTGCCTTTACTGAAATGCGTGCTCGTGGTGCTAACATCACTGATATTACTATTTTAGTAGTAGCTGCTGATGATGGTGTTATGCCACAAACTATTGAAGCTATTGATCATGCCAAAGCAGCTGAAACACCAATTATTGTTGCTGTTAACAAGATTGATAAAGCAGGTGCTAACCCTAACCACGTTAAAGAACAATTAATGGGTTACGGTTTAGTTCCTGAAGATTATGGTGGTGATACAATCTTCGTTGATATCTCTGCTAAAAAAGGTACTAACGTAGATGAATTACTTAACATGATTCTTCTTCAAGCTGATGTGATGGAACTTAAAGCTAACCCAGATCAAAACGCTGCAGGTTCAGTTGTTGAAGCTCGTCTTGATCGGGGTAAAGGTCCAGTTGCTACTTTATTAGTACAACAAGGTACTTTACACAAGGGTGATCCAATTGTTGTTGGTGATACTTTTGGTCGTGTACGTACAATGACTAATGAATTAGGTCAAGAAATCGAAGCAGCTACACCATCTACTCCAGTTGAAATTACTGGTTTAAATGATGTTCCTGAAGCCGGTGACCGTTTCATCGTATTTAACGATGAAAAGACCGCTCGTGCAGCCGGTGAAGAACGTGCTAAAGAAGCACAAATTGAAGAACGTAAGCAAAACAACCGTGTTACTCTTGATAACTTGTTTGATTCAATGAAACAAGAAGATATGAAACACGTTAACGTTATTATCAAAGCTGATGTTCAAGGTTCAGTAGAAGCTCTTGCTGGTAGTTTAAAGAAGATTGATGTTGAAGGAGTTAATGTTAACGTAATTCATTCATCAGTTGGTGCTGTTAACGAAAGTGATGTTGCACTTGCTAAAGCAAGTAACGCAATCATCATTGGATTTAATGTCCGTCCTACACCACAAGCAAAAGTTCAAGCTGAAACTGATAAAGTTGATATTCGTCTTTACCAAGTTATCTACAACGCCATTGATGATGTAACTGCAGCTATGAAGGGTCAACTTGATCCAACATTCGTTGAAGAAGTTACTGGTAGTGTAGAAGTTCGTCAAATTTACAAAGCATCTTCAGTTGGTACCATTGCTGGTGGTATGGTAAATGATGGATTTATTAAGAACGACAGTAAAGTTCGTTTACTCCGTGATAACGTTGTTAAGTTTGACGGTGAAATCGGTAGTTTGAAACGTTTCAAAGATGATGTTAAAGAAGTTAAACAAGGCCACGAATGTGGTATTACCATTGAAAATTACAATGACATCAAAGAAGGAGACGTTATTGAAGCTTACCGTATGAAGGAAGTTGCTCCTAAGTAATTAATTAGAAAGGGGTTCTGAATTATGGCACAATATCGTGTTGGAAGATTACAACAAGAAATTCAACGAGAAGTAGATGATATTCTTCTCAAACGAGTTCGTGATCCTCGAGTTCAAGGCGTAACAGTTACTGGTGTTAAATGTACCGGTGATTTACAACAAGCTACTATTTTTTATAGTACTTTGAAAGATGATGAAAATTCTAAAGAACAAGTTCAAAAAGGACTTGATAAAGCTACTGGTTTAATCCGTGGTGAATTAGGACATCGTTTAAGTATTTACGTTACACCTGAAATTCACTTTGAAAGAGATCAATCCATCCAATATGGAAGTAAGATTGATGAATTAATTAATAAATTAAATCGCGAACAATAAAAAAGATGACTGAGGACAATTGTTCTCAGTCATTTTTGCGTACATAGATTAATGGAGAGAGATAAATGATTACTGGAATTGTGCCTTTATATAAACCACTGGGAATGACAAGTTTTGCGTGTGTTAGTAAAATGCGTCATATTGTTCATCAAAAAAGAATCGGCCATAGTGGAACATTAGATCCAAATGTTGACGGAGTTTTGCCAATCTGTTTAGGCCATGCTACTAAAGTGGTTGATTTTTTAATGGCATCAGGGAAAGTCTACCGTGGGGCAATCACTTTAGGTTTTTCAACTACTACGGAGGATTTAGATGGTGAAATTGTTGAGGAAAATTACGACTTTAAACCATTAACTGAAGAACAAATCCAAGAAGGTTTGAATAGTTTTGTCGGTGAAATTACGCAAATTCCACCAATGTTTTCAGCTGTAAAGGTCAATGGGCGCCGTTTATATGATTATGCTCGTCATGGTGAAACCGTGGAACGTCCCAAACGAATTGCTAAAATTGATTATTTTAAGCAAATGGGTGAATCAATTATTGATGAAGATTCTCATACCCAAACGATTTTCTTTGAGGTCGGTTGTGGTAAAGGGACTTACGTAAGAACGTTAGCAGTTGATTTCGGAAAGAAATTTGGAATTCCCGCAGTTATGTCACAACTTACCCGGATTAAGAGTGGTGGATTTACGCTTGATGAAACAGTAACATTTGAACAATTAGAAGAAGCAAGTAAAAATGGTGATTTAGAATCATTAATTTTCCCAATTGGACATGCTTTAACTGATTATGTAACCGTGACATTGACTGATGCTCAATGGACTCGTGTTCAAAATGGAGGATTCCTTCGTTTTGATGAAGTTGAATCAACTGATGAACATATCCTATTGCGTTATGGTAATATTGATCGGGCATTATATGTGCGTAATGACGAAAAACAACAATACAAACCATTTAAAATGTTTAATCTTGACTAGAGGAAATTATGAAAGTAATTAATTTATCTTATCCAATCAGTAATAAAATTGAATTTAAGCAACCAGTTGTATTAGCCATGGGATTTTTTGATGGGGTCCATTTAGGTCATCAAGCGGTAATTAAGCAAGCTAAGCAAATTGCAGATAAAAAAGGATTACCTTTAGCAGTCCTAACTTATGATCACCATCCAGCTTTGGTATACAAAAAATTGGAAGGTAATGCCGCTCGGTATCTTTCTATTTGGAATCGTAAAGTGCAGTTATTCGATGATTTGGGGGTTAACATTGTCTATCGTGTTAATTACAACTATGCTTTTCAAGCCCAAAAGCCACAAGAATTTGTTGATAACTATTTGGTTAGAATGCAATCTGAGACAGTGGTAGCTGGATTTGATCATACCTATGGAGCAAAAAAGGCGACAATGAATGATTTACCAGACTATGCTAAAGGACGTTTTCATGTGGTAACAGTGCCGGCGGATGTTTTAGCTGGGAAAAAAATTAGTTCAACTCGAATTCGTCGTAATTTAGAAAATGGACATCTGAAGACTGTTAATGAATTATTAGGATATCAGTTTGAAACTGAAGGAACGGTCGTGCATGGTTTAGCACGTGGACGTACTTTAGGCTTTCCGACTGCTAATGTGGAATACAGTGAGTTGCAACAACTTCCATCCGAAGGAATCTACATCGTTAGTATGCTAGTTAATGATGAATGGTTACCAGCCATGGCTTCTATCGGTCGAAATGTCACTTTTGGTAATCACAATCCCATCACAATTGAAATTAATATTTTAGACTTTAATCAAAATATTTATGGTAATCGGGTTAAAGTTCGTTGGTTGGCTAAAATGCGTGACGAAGTCAAGTATACTGGGGAACAGGCTTTGATTGAACAATTACAAAAAGATGAAATCCAAACCCGTGAATATTTTACAAAGATTGGTCAAGCTTAATTCTTGACCTTATTAGTATTCCTTGGTACTCTATAAATGTGCCTTAGCACTTGGGACTAACGAGTGCTAAAAAGGAGTGATAGAGATGCTCACTGAAAGACAATCAATGATTCTGAAATATATAATTGATGATTATTCTAAGACAGGTGTGCCAATTGGCTCAAAGGCCTTAGCTGAACAATTACCAATTGATGTCAGTTCAGCAACCATTCGAAATGAAATGGCAGTTTTAAACAAACAACATTTAATTGAGAAGTTGCACACGTCTTCTGGCCGAGTTCCATCTAATGAAGGTTATCGATATTATATCGACCATCTTACAAAACCTGTAAAGCTTGATAACAAGCATTTACAGTATATTAGTGAAATGTTAGATGGATCTTTTCAACAAATTGATGATTTAGTTCGTCAATCTGCCGATGTTTTATCGAACATTACTGATTACACTGCTTTGACGTTTACACCAGAATTGAAGACTGAAAATACCGTTAAGCATTTACAGTTAGTCAATATTGGAATGAACCGAATGATGGTGGTCATCGTGATGGGAAATGAACAGGTTGAGAATCAATCATTTTTAGTTACGAAGCATTATACTGATTCGCAATTAACACAAGCCACTAACTTATTAAATGAGAGATTAGTTGGTAAGACTGCACGGGAAGTAAAACAAGCTTTTCAGTCAGAACTTTTGACTGATTTACATGCTTACTTATCTGATACAGCTCAGTTTGTCCAAGCAATTCGTTCAATCTTAACTAAGATTGATGATGATCATTACTTTGTTAGTGGTCGAATGAATATGTTTGAACAAAATGGTAAACAAGATTTTTCTAAAATTAAACCACTCTATTCGATGTTCAATAATGACGATGGAATTGATTCCTTGTTAGAAAAGAGTTTACAACCAATTTCAGTGAAAATTGGATCTGAAATTGATAATGATCAATTAAAAGACTACAGCATAATTACTGGAACCTATGATTTGGGTAATCATGGAGTGGGAAGAATTGCATTAATTGGACCAACGCGGATGTCATATCCGAATATGCTAGGTGTCGTTGATGCCTTCCGCCATGAACTTAAAGACCGTATTTCTGGTTATTATCGTAGTTATGATCAATAAAGGAGGGTTGAACATGTCAAAGAAACAAGCTGAAGAACAACCAAAAGAAGCTAAAGAAGAAACAGTTGAAGAAGACGTTAAATCTGATCCAAAAGTTGATGCTTTAACTGCTAAGATTGCTGAGTTACAAAAACAATTAGATGATTCCCAAAATGATTATTTGCGTGCTCAAGCTGAAATTCAAAACATGCAAAAGAGCAACCAAAAAGAACAAAGTGCTCTTGCTAAGTATGGAGCTCAAAAGCTAGCTAAAGAAGTTGTTCCAGTAATGGATGACTTAAAACGTGCTTTATCAGTTAAAGTTGATAACGAAAGTGGTAATCAATTGAAGACTGGGATTGAAATGGTTTATAAACACCTTGAAAAAGCATTAAAGGATAATGATATCCAAGAAATTGATGCTGATGGCGTCGAATTCAATCCAGAGTTTCATCAAGCTGTTCAAACTGTACCTGCGGATGATGAACATCCTGCTGATACAGTAGTTTCTGTATTACAAAGTGGTTATAAAATTGCTGATCGAGTACTTCGTCCAGCAATGGTAGTTGTGGCGCAATAGTTGCACTGCCAATTAAAAAAATAAAAATAAATTAAAAGAGGGTATTTAACATGGCAAGTAATAAAATTATTGGTATTGATTTAGGTACTACAAACTCTGCAGTTGCTGTTATGGAAGGTGGAAAACCAAAGATCATCACTAATCCTGATGGTTCAAGAACTACACCTTCAGTAGTTGCATTTAAGAATGGTGAAATCCAAGTTGGTGAAGTTGCAAAACGTCAAGAAATCACTAACCCTAACACTGTTCGTTCAATCAAGAGTCACATGGGTGAAGAAGGTTACACAGTAGATATTGATGGAAAGAAATACACTCCACAACAAATCTCTGCTATGATTCTTCAATACATCAAAGGTTACGCTGAAGATTACCTTGGTGACACAGTTTCTGAAGCAGTTATTACTGTTCCTGCATACTTCAATGATGCACAACGTCAAGCTACTAAAGATGCTGGTAAGATTGCTGGATTAGACGTTAAACGTATTATTAACGAACCTACTGCCGCTGCTCTTGCATACGGTATGGATAAACAAGATAAAGACGAAAAAGTTCTTGTTTACGATTTAGGTGGTGGTACTTTTGATGTTTCTGTCCTTGAATTAGGTGACGGTGTCTTCCAAGTACTTTCAACTAATGGTGATACTCACCTTGGTGGTGATGACTTTGACCAAAGAATCATTGATTACTTGGTTGCTGAATTCAAGAAAGAAAACGGTATTGATTTATCACAAGATAAGATGGCCTTACAACGTTTGAAAGATGCTGCTGAAAAAGCTAAGAAAGAACTTTCAGGTGTAACTTCAACTGAAATCAGTCTTCCATTTATCGCTTCAAACGACAATGGTCCACTTCACTTACAAACAACTCTTACACGTGCTAAATTCAATGAATTAACACATGACTTAGTTGAAAAGACTAAGATTCCATTTGAAAATGCTTTGAAAGATGCTGGTCTAAGTACTAGTGATATCGACGAAGTTATCTTAAATGGTGGATCAACTCGTATTCCTGCTGTTCAAGAAGCAGTTAAGGAATGGTCTGGTAAAGAACCTAACCACTCAATTAACCCTGATGAAGCTGTTGCCTTAGGTGCTGCTGTTCAAGGTGGTGTGCTTACTGGTGATGTTAAGGACGTTGTTTTACTTGACGTTACTCCATTGTCATTAGGTATCGAAACTATGGGTGGTGTGATGACTAAGTTGATTGAAAAGAACACTACCATTCCAACTTCTAAATCACAAACATTCTCAACAGCCGCAGATAACCAAACTGCTGTAGATATTCACGTCTTACAAGGTGAACGTCCAATGGCTGGTGATAACAAATCATTAGGTCGTTTCCAATTGACTGATATTCCTGCTGCACCTCGTGGTATTCCACAAATCGAAGTTACATTTGATATCGATAAAAACGGTATTGTAAATGTATCTGCTAAAGATAAGGGTACTGGTAAGGAACAAAAGATTACTATCAAGGATTCAAATGGTCTTTCTGATGAAGAAATCGAAAAGATGATGAATGAAGCCAAAGCTAACGAAGAAGCTGACAAAAAGAAGAAAGAAGAAGTTGACTTGAACAATGAAGTTGACCAATTAATCTTCCAAACTGACAAAACTTTGAAAGACGTTGAAGGAAAAGTTTCTGAAGACGAAATCAAGGGTGTTAAGGACGCTGAAGAAGCTTTGAAGAAAGCTAAAGCTGATGGTAACCTTGATGATATGAAAGCTAAGAAAGATGCATTGAACGAAAAAGTTCAAGCTGTAGCTGTTAAGTTATATCAACAACAACAAGCTCAAGGTGGACAAGAAGGTGCTGCTAACGGTGATGATTCTAAGAAAGATGACAACACTGTTGATGGTGACTTCCACGAAGTTCATGATGACGATAAAAAATAATCTGATTCGAAATTAATAACATTTTTCAAAAAGCCAAAGCCACTTCGGTTGGTTTTGGCTTTTTGCTTATTAAATTAATGTGGAGGTTATCATGGCTGATAAGAATTATTATGATATTTTAGGGATTTCTAAAGATGCCTCAGATAAAGATATTAGTCACGCATATCGACATCTTTCAAAGAAATATCATCCAGATATTAATAAAGAACCTGGCGCAGAAGCTAAGTTCAAGGAAATTACTGAAGCTTATGAAGTTTTAAGTGATAAACAAAAACGTGCAAATTATGACCAATATGGTTCAGCTGATGGTCCACAAGGATTCGGTGGCGGATCCGGAGGTGGTGGATTTGGCGGTGGCGCTAACTACAGTGACTTCTCTGATATTTTCAGTGATTTATTCGGTGGTGGTGGACGTCGTCAACGTCAAGATCCAACTGCTCCAAGACGTGGTGAAGATTTACAATATCGGATGGACTTAACATTTGATGAAGCTATTTTTGGTCGTAAAACTACGATTAAATATCATCGTCAAGCTGTATGTCCTGATTGTCACGGTACTGGTGCTAAGCCAGGTACTCATCCAGAAACTTGTCCAGACTGTCATGGTTCTGGAGTTGTGATGAGAACGGTTAATACCCCAATGGGACAAATGCAGACTCAAGCACCATGTCCTAAGTGTCATGGTACTGGTAAAATCATTAAAGACAAATGTCCTAAATGTGGTGGTACTGGTAAGATTGAAGAAGAACATCAAGTAGAAGTTAACGTTCCAGCCGGAATTGAAGATGGCCAACAAATGCGTCTTCAAGGACAAGGTAACGCTGGAGAAAATGGTGGCCCTTACGGTGATTTATACATCATCTTTAGAGTGGCACCAAGCAAAGACTTCAGACGTGATGGATCAACAATCTACTACAACAAGACCATTTCATTTACTGATGCTGCATTAGGAAATGAAATTGATGTTAAGACCGTTTACGGTAATGGTAAATTGAAGATTCCTGCTGGTACACAAACTGGGACTATCTTCAAATTACGTGGTAAGGGTGCACCTAAACTTCACAGTGATAGTAAAGGTGATGAATTAGTCAAAGTAACTGTTGACACACCTAAGAAACTTAATGCTGATCAAAAACTCGCATTGCGTGCTTTTGCTGAAGCTAGTGGTGATAAATCACAAGAAAATAAAGGTTTCTTTGAAAAATTAAAAGCTAAATTGAAATAAAGATAAGGAAGGGGCTAAATTAGTCTCTTCCTTATTTGTTTAATCGTGAATCCATTGGTATAATTGAACTAATTTGAAATATTGAACGAATTAAGAAAGTAGGAAAAAACTTGGATTACCAAAAAATGAAAGAGAAGCAAAAGAAGATTAGAAACTTTGCCATTGTTGCTCATATTGATCACGGTAAGTCTACTTTAGCCGATCGTATTTTAGAAATGACTGACACTGTTTCTAAACGTGAAATGAAAGATCAATTATTAGATAACATGGAATTGGAACGTGAACGTGGAATTACCATCAAATTGAATGCGGTAGAATTAACATACCATGCCAATGACGGCGTTGATTACGTCTTCCATTTAATTGATACTCCTGGACACGTCGATTTCTCATATGAAGTATCACGTAGTTTAGCTGCCTGCGAAGGGGCTTTATTAGTTGTGGATGCAACCCAAGGAATTCAAGCACAAACGCTTGCTAACGTTTATTTAGCCCTTGAAAACGACTTGGAAATCTTACCTGTTATCAATAAGGTTGATTTACCATCCGCAGATCCGGAAAAAGTTAAAAAAGAAATCGAAGACGTTATCGGAATTGATACTAGTAATGCCGTTGAAGTTAGTGCTAAAACTGGACTTCACGTCGACAAATTACTCGAAGAAATCGTGAAATATATTCCAGCTCCTCAAGGTGATATTGAAGCACCATTGAAAGCGTTGGTCTTTGATTCAATCTATGATGATTATCGCGGTGTGGTATTGAGTGTGCGTCTTTATGATGGGGTTGTTAAAGCTGGTGACCGTATTCGATTGATGAATAGTGGTAGTGAATATGATGTAACCGAAGTTGGGGTTAACTCTCCACATCCTATTCCCCGTGATTACTTAATGGCTGGGGATGTTGGTTATATTACTGCTAGTATCAAGGATATCAACGAAACCCGTGTGGGTGATACAGTGACGGATGCTAATAATCCAACTGAAAAAGCCTTAACTGGTTATCGTGAAATGATGCCTATGGTTTACGCTGGACTTTACCCAACTGATAACGCTAAATTTGAAGATTTGCGGGAAGCATTGGAAAAATTGAAGTTAAATGATGCTGCTTTAGAATTTGAACCCGAAGTTTCTCAAGCTTTAGGATTTGGTTTCCGTTGTGGATTCCTTGGACTTCTTCACATGGACGTTGTGCAAGAACGTTTGGAACGTGAATTTAACCTTGATTTGATTACTACTGCACCATCTGTTACTTATCATGTTGATATGAATGATGGCAGTACGATTGAAGTGGAAAACCCATCAGAAATGCCAGATGCATCATCTATTAAAGATATTAAAGAACCTTACGTTAAAGCTTCATTGATGGTTCCAAACGATTACGTTGGTGCCGTTATGAAACTTTGTCAATCTCGTCGTGGTGATTTTGTAACCATGGAATATCTTGATGACACCCGTGTAAACGTAATTTACCAAATGCCATTGTCAGAAATTATCTTTAACTTCTTTGATCGTTTGAAATCAAGTACTCATGGTTATGCCTCACTTGATTATGATGTTGATGGATACCGGATTAGTGACTTAGTTAAAGTTGATATCTTGCTAAATGGTGATAAAGTCGATGCCTTGAGTTTTATTGCGCATAAACAATTCGCCGAAGAACGTAGTCGTGATATCGTTGGTAAATTGAAGGGGATTATTCCTCGTCAAAACTTTGAAATTCCAATTCAAGCAGCAATAGGTGCTAAGATTATTGCGAGAACCAACATCAAAGCTTACCGTAAGGATGTTACCGCTAAGATTCATACTGGTGATCCTGACCGTCGTGCTAAATTGTTGGATAAACAAAAGCGTGGTAAGAAACGGATGAAATCAGTTGGTAAGGTAGAAGTTCCACAAGAAGCCTTTATGGCAGTTTTGAAAACTGATGAGGAGCAAAAGGGCGGTAAATAGGCATTCTTGATTTCCAGACTAAATGAAAAATGACGTTTTGCCATCAATTTGCCAACAAAATTAAATAGAATATTAAAAAATACCATTTGAAAATTAATTCAAATGGTATTTTTGTGTACATAATTATTTTAATGATTGACGATATCCTGCAGCTTGAGCTTCTTCAGCTGAATTAAAGTAAACGGTGTTTGCTGGTCTAATTCTATAGTTAGTTTGACTAGCTAAATGATAAACCATAGTTCTACTATTTCCTACAACTGGTTGAGAATTAGAGTTAACTTTACCGCTATTAATACTTGAATTTGATGATGTAGCTTGTGTGTTAGTAGCCGTATTTTCCTCTTTCGCTTGTTCTTTAGCAGTATCTTGTTCTTGTTTAGCTTTCTTTTCTGCTTCTTTTTTATCTTTTTCAGCTTGCTCTTCTTGTTGTTTTTTTGCTTTATCTGCTTTTTCTTTATCGATTTTATCTTGTTTTAATTTTTCTTCTTGTTCTTTTTGTTTTTTCTTATCAGCTTCTTTTTTATCATTTTTTTTGCTTGTTTGTTCTGTTTTAGGTTTATCAAAGATGGACTTATCTTTAACAGCAAAAGTAGCACTAAAAATAGCTGATAAAATGATTATGATTAAACATAATTTAGTATATTTTATTTGCTTGTTGTTTTTAATTCTTTGAAATATTTGAAAGCCTAAATAACCAAAAGTACAAAAACCAATAAATTTTAGTATATTAGAGATAATTTGATTTTTAAATAGTAATGAAATACATATTGCTGCAAAGAAAAGTGCTAGTAGAAAAACATATAAATAAATATTCGATTTTTCAGAATCAATGTTGCTTAGTTTAGCAGATTTTATAAATAAAAATATTGCTAATATAATGAAAATAAATAGTAAAAAATAAAGTAGTGATGACATAAAATAAATCTCCTAAGTATATAGCTTTTAGCGTCGATCAGGTTTGGACGTAGTAAAGTTGTATAAAATCAATTTATTATATTAGTATAACAGTTAATTAATAAAAAAAATCCACTAAATTAATAGTGGATTTTGTTATTTTTAAAATTATAAAACAGAATTGAAATGCAATTATTATAATACCCTAAAACGTAATTAAACTGCTTAGGATATTAATAGTAAAGCAGATTAATTGTCAGTATTATCAGTAGTTGAATCGTCATCTCCGCTTGTATTTGTAACTGCACCAAGATGTAGTTTATTTATAGCGTATTTAGCCTGTTCAGGAGTATATTTGTCACCTGCATTGGAAGTTAATTGGTCATAAACACCATTTGCTGACATATTCATGTCTTTTGAATATGTTTTTGCAGATTTAACCGCAGATTTTTTATAATCATTATCTGTAAATTTATTTACAGCATATTTAGCAGCATCTGGCTTAAATCCTTCACCAGATTTAGAAGTCAGCTGCTCATATAATCCATCTTTACTAAAGCCTTGCATATCCATATAACTTTTAGCTTTTTCATATGCGTTTTGATATTCAACACTTACGTTATCTTTAGATGTTTTTTCAGTTTTTGTCTTGGAAGATGAGCTATCTTTACTATCAGAAGACTTATTTCCTTGACTTGCTAATACAAAAATTATAAATACTACTAGAAGCCAGAACCACCAGCGCTTATAAAACTTTTTTGTAGGTTTTGCGTTTGTTTCAGACATATACTTCTCCTATATAATACAATTATTATTTTTTAACTGGTTTTTGCATAAATGAAAATACACAAGCAATGATTAATAAAACCATTGCTGGAAAAGCCATAATTGATCCAAGAGCAAAAATACCACTACCAATAATTCCAAGAATTGGACCTACAATTGAGATTTGGTGTTTCTTGCTTTGTACAAGAGACCAAACGTTTAAAACTAAACCAATTAAAGCAACAACGGCAAGAAATGTTGCCATACTGCTAGCATTATCCTTTCCCGCATCAGAAAAAGCAGCGCCCATAATTAAGAACCATGAGAAAAATGCAAAAATGATTTCAAAGATATCATATATTGCAGTCCACATATTTAATTTAAGTTTCATAATGAAACCTCCTATAAAGTAATATAAAATTCAGCTTTTAAAGTCATTCAGTTTTGGACAAATAATTATTAAAAAAATATTAAGCAATGCTTAAATTATAACAAAACCGAAAGAAAAATGCTCACTAATTCGTTAATTAGTGAGCATTATATATTAATTATTTGATTTTGTCGTTCCAGTATTACTTGTATCAGGAGTAGGTGTAGCAGGGGTAGGTTGATTATTACTATTTGATGGATTATTATCAGTTTTATTAGTGATTGAACTAACTTGATCTTTAACCTTATCTACGGCATTGCTTAATGAACTATTTGCATTATCATTTTCATTAGATGTAGTTGGTACGGTTGGTTGTGAATTGTTAGTATCATTGGATGTGGTATTAGTAGTTGTATTATTTTCATCATCATTAGTTTGACTAGTGTTAGGATTATTTACTTTCTCTTTAATTTTGTTGGTTACACCAACTGGATTTAACCATCCATCGAAAGTATTCATAATCGTACTACCAAAAGCAAAAAACATAATAATAACTACTACAAATGCCGTAATAATCGCTAAAATAGTGGTTCCAACGTTACTAGATTGGTTACGAATGATTCGTGACATATTTTGCTGACTATTATCCTGGTTATTGAAATTATTGTTATTAGCAATAAATCCATTAGTAATTAAAGCTTCATTAGAAGCAGCATTTGCAGGTTGCCATCCCTTATTCAAAAGACCATTAATATATAATTTGTTATATACAAATGCAAAAATGAAGAATACAATCAATGATCCAAACCCATAAGTTCTGAATCCTAATAAGATTTCAGCTACTAACATAACCATGAACCAGAGCCAATCACCTCTAAAGAGTGCTGGCCAGAATCCAAAGAAGAAGGTTGTCCAAGAAAAGCCAATTTTTGCATTTTTAACCTGATTGGTAGCAGGATTAACTAGACTAATTTTCATATAATTCGTCTCCTATATTGTTTATAAACTTTATAATACACCAAGGTAAGTAAAAAGACAGAGCAATTATGCTCTGTCTTTTGCTATTACATATTTTTTTCATTGATATCTGTGTCAATATCCTTGGTAACAATAGTTTCGTCACCACTATTTGTAGTATCAATTGCTTGGTGTTTTAATTTGGGAAAGACAAATTTATCAGCTAATCCAGTTATACTACCTTGGAAAAGAAAGGCAAAGATTGTTCCAATTCCATAAAAAGCAATTCGACGTGTAATTAAAATTGCAATGATTCCAATAATTGTAGGGGGAATATATGAATACCACATTGCTAATTTTGCGTTTCCATGGAGATATTTAAAGCGGATGATTTGCATTAAATCATCATTAGGATGCAAAACTAAATTAACCCGTTGATAAATAGAAATAGCAATTGCAATAAGGGAAATACCGAAGAAATTAATTAGAATATATAGTGAAATTAATCCAGGGGTACGGCCAGCAGGTAATTTAACAACATTATTGAAAAAATCGTAAAATACTTGAATTAACCAGGAAAATGGAATCATAAAGATTAAGTTACCAATGGCACGACCCCAATCCCATTTATGAAGTAATAGGGCATTTAAGATGATAACTAAAAATCCGATTAATACAAATGTCCAGAAAAGATTCCAGTGAAAAGCAATGCTTAAATTAGTTTCTGCGGCTGTCCAGTATGCCGATCCTAAAAACGAAGGAAATACTTTAGCACTAGTGACCAAAGTTAATACATTACCAAGAGAATTAATTACTAGTGAAATAATAAAGTAGATAATTGACACTCGCATTGAAATTGTACGAGGCGTTTTGGTAGTCATGATAACCTTCTTTGTCTATTTAAGGTTAGGGTTTACTGCAACAATTGATTTACCTACTTTAGGAGTAGTATGGTTAAGGACATTTTCCACTTCATCAAGTTTGAGAATATTTGCTTGGAATGGTTCAGTTTTAACTACACCAGAATCCATTAAAGCAATTGAATCTTCAAAAGCATGAGGATTAATCATTGATCCTTTAATGGTTAATTGTTTTTTGAAAATTTCATAGGTATTCATTGAGAAAGTTTGACTGGGTTTACCAACTCCAAACATCATAACTTGAGCACCTTTGTTAGTATGATCAACGGCTTCTTCTTGAGTAGCTGGAAGACCAACAGCTTCAACTACCATGTCATAATTTTCTTTTAGTGGTGTTTTACTAGTATTAATAACTTTATTAAGGTTTAACTTATCTTTAAGATCAGCTAAAACATCATCGTTAATTCCAGCCATATCAATTCTTTGAATTCCATAGGCACGGAGAATTTGAGCAAATAGTTTAGCCATAAATCCGTCACCAATGATCAATGCCTTTTGATAAGGAGTAATGTTATCAGTAATCTTCATAGCATGCACAACACATGAAATTGGTTCAAGAGAGCAGGCAGCTTGAAGAGAAATTGAATCAGGTAACTTATAAGTTACTTTTTCTGGGGCAGTAAAGTATTGTTCCAATCCACCATCACGGGTTACACCAATTGCGGAAAGATTATCACATAATTCAAAACGTCCAGTTCGGCAATAGAAACAGTGATCACAATAAATATTAGGATCAACTGCGACACGATCACCAACCTCAATTCCATGAACATTTTTACCAACTTCTCTTACAATTCCGGAATTTTCGTGACCTAACACAATGGGTGGAACCGCATCTGTTGATCCAGGAAGCCCGTTGAATAAAGCATTATCAGTTCCACATAGACCAGCGTATGCAGTTTCAACTAAAACTTCGTCATCTTTTGGAGTAGGAATATCCACTTTTTCCATTTCCATTTTTTGTTTTCCGGTCATTACTAAAGCGTTCATTTTTTTAGTCATAATAAGTGACTCCTTTTCTAAATCTAATAAGTATCTAATAAATTTGTAAAGGGTAGGTAAAGTTATTGCTCTTTACGTGTCCTAATGTAAACGCTTTCTATTATTTATGCAATCGCTTACATACCTGATATAAGGCATGTTACAGCGTTCACAATTACTAAAATAAATACATTGTAGCTAACAAAAGGTTCTATTTGTATAGTTAAATTGAGTGAAATTAAAAAAATCGTGAAATAAATATTTATTTCACAATTACTTTTTTATCCATTTTTAATTCAAGCGATAAAAAAATAGGCACTAAAAAGTGTCTATTTTTTGAATTATTTTTAAATAAAAGTTGCTTTATGCCGTTTACCAAATGTTTCAAAGAAGAACATTACTAAACCTGCACCAGCAATCGTGATCAATGCCCAAGTATTTTGGTTCAAGAAACTAGCTTTGAAGTAAAGCATGTCACGAACACCTTCATACAAGAATTTCATTGGTAACCATGGAAGCACGTAATCTTGGTAAGCTTTTGGGAGCATTTCTGGAGCCATTACTAATAATGGAAGACCAAAGAATAGTAATAAGACAAAGATTAATACCCCTGGGAAACCAGTCCATGAAATCACACCAGAGAATAGCATGATAAATGAGAAAGTTGCAATAGCCAAGAAGAATGAAAGCCCGACTTTATCTGGGAAAGTGTATCCAAGAATATGGCTAGCATAGAAAAGTCGTACAGAAACCGGAAACTAAAGATAATAGAGCAGTGATTACAACTACTGAACCCTTAAATGCAAGCACATCTTTTTTATGTTTAGGTTTAAATGAACGACTAGCGAAGTAAAGTAACATGGTCATTACCAAACTAACAATCCAGATTGGTTGGAAGAAAACGGAACTAGCTGCTTCTAGATTCTTAGTAGAATGAACAGTAGTAGTTTCGACGCTAAATGGGTTTGCAATGGCTTCTGCTTTAGCAGCAGGAATTTGAACATTCATCATTCCCATTTTAGTTAACATACCAGCGCCAATTGAAGTACCAATCTTGCTGAACATATTAGTTAAAATTGTATTAACGTTAGTTGAAAGGGTGTTATTGCGACCTTGATTAACAATGATCTTGATATTAACTTTTTGTCCAGTTTGAGCAATACTACCCATTGACTGAGATAAGTTTTTGGGAATAATTACAGTTGCATAATTACCATCAAAGTTTAAAGCTTTATCAGCTTCCTTAGTAGTCTTATATTCATGCCATTTGAACATGGGTTTATCAGCATGAGCAGCTTTAGTTTTATTGCTCATAACTTTTTTAGTTAATTCTTTACCTTGTGGTCCTTGATCTAGATTTACAATTCCGACCGGAACATTTTGAATAGTAGCTTTAGCTGTTGGAAATTGGAACAAAGTAATGATTAAAGTTACAAATAAGGCTGCTAAAATAGCAAAGCCAAAGAACTTATTTTTTAAAATTCGTTTCATAATCCATCCTCCTTTTTTTTAATGAAACAGTTAGTTGCTTTTTACTTAAATAAGCATATACTGGTTCTAAAATAGATGTAAGAATTAAAATGCAAGAAAGTGTTGCATTTTGAAATAGGAGACTAATTATGGTTAACTATCATCAAAAAATTAACAAAACTGATAAATTAATTGAAGATACTTTATTATCTTTAATGAATGAAAAACCATTGGCAAAAATTTCAATCAATCAAATTTGCAATCGAGCTGAAATCAATCGATCAACGTTTTACCGCCATTTTGATGATAAGTATTTGGTATTGGAAAAAATTGAAGCTGGTTTATTAGCAAAATTCTTTTCAATTTCCAGTAACAGTGTGGAAAATAGCATTAATATTGAAGAATTAGCTGCTAATTTAGAGCAATATATTGATACATTATTGGATATGATTCAAAATGATCGGAAATCTTTATCAATTATCTTAGGTAAAAATGGAGACTCTAATTTTCATAGCCAACTAACGGATATGTTAACTGATCGAATTCGAAGTAATTGGAAGAAAATTAGTCATAATGTACAAGGTAACTTAAATAATCTTGATACTGATTTAGCCATTAATTTTATTGTGGCAGCTGATATGGCCATTGTTATGTATACGTTAGATAATCCTGATATTTCGCACGCTACCATTAAAAAGACATTTGCCAAATTGTTGATTAAGGGACCCTTGAATACCATCTATGATTCATTGATGACTGATGATTAATAAGCTTTTTGTGAACTAATTTAACAATTGAGCGTTAAACTATAAGCATGACATGAAAGAAGGAGTTAATTAAAATGAGTTTAAATCCAACTGAACAAGCTAATACTAAACGCGAATTACGGGAAAATTTTGATTTAGCAAAGGTAACAGCAGAACAAGCAGCTCGTGATTTAGATACGACGGTTACTCATTTTGAAGATGTTTTGCAACTTGATTCAACTCGAATTGAGGAACCCTGGATTATTAAGCAATATTTAAATGACAAGATTGTTGAACAAGGTAAGGAACCCGTTCCATATTCTAAATTAGTTGGAGACCCCGCTAATTATTGGTTTTTAGATGATGGCTTTATTAAGCAAGGAAAGTTAATTAAATAGATACTTCATAGGAATGCTCATTCAAGTATTCCTATTTTTTATGAAAATACAGTACAAATGACACTCTAAATGGAATATCATAGAAGTAATATATTCTTTAAGTGAGGAATTTACATAATATGAAGTTTAAAAAGTTTTTTATTGGGTCATTTGTAACTGCTGGAACATTTTTAGTAATTAATACAGGACATAACGCTAATGCTGCTATTTTTACTCCAAATGTCCAATCAAAGGCCGCTATTTTAGTTAATACCAAGACTGGGCAAGTTATTGCCAGTAAAAATGACACCCAACGTTATCCAATTGCATCAGTTAGTAAGCTGATTGTGGTTTACATGGTTGAACAACAGATTCAAGAAGGAAAACTTAAACGGACAGACACAGTTCAAGTTCCCCGACGAATTTTACATTTTAGTCAAAATACCAGCATTGCCAATATACCAATGCAGCCTAAAGCTAAATACACCGTGGAAGATTTAGAAAAGGCCGCATTGCTACCATCATCTAATGCAGCTGCGATGGCATTAGCACATAAAGTTAGTGGTTCTCAATCACAATACTATGAAGATGCAGAAAAACTACTTGATTCGTGGGGAATTAAGAATGTTAGTATTTATTCTTCAAGTGGATTGAGAAATGGTGATATGGGTGAAATAAAAAGTAAACACGTTAATGATAATGCTGAAAATGAATTGTCAGCTCGTGAATTAGCATTAATTGCTACTAAACTGGTTAATAAATACCCACATGTTTTAGATATTACTAAACATCCAGTCGAACATTTTCCTAATGGCCATGGGGGACAACAAGATTTGGTAAGTACTGATAAGTTACTGGGTACTTCACGTTATCATTTTAAAGGACTTAAGACCGGAACTAGTTCCCATAATGGAGTTAATTTTGTAGGTTATTCGACGCTAAAACAACAACCAGTAGTTTCAGTAGTTTTAAATGCAGCACCAGGAGTTAACTTTAAAGATACTGAAAGTATGATGGAACAGGCGGATGCTAAAACAACAACAATTAAGCATAATGTTAAGTCGGTTAAAGTTGATAATGCTGATACTGATGGTGGTGAAATAGCAATTAAACCACAAACACCAACTGCAATGTTTGCATCTAAGCGTCTTAAAGCTAATGATTTAAAGAGTAAATTTAATGAAGCTGATGATTTAAGTGCACCATTAAAGAAAAATGAATTTGTCGGAAACCAAACCCTCAATTTTAAAGATCATAGATACAATGATTTTATTGAAAAACAACCTAAAATTAAATATGTTTCAAAAGCTAATGTTGAAAAAACATGGATGATTGTTTCGATGTATCGTAAGTTTATTGGATTATTTTAGAATATAAAAAATAGAGCTAACTGTAAAAAGTTAGCTCTATTTTTGGATTGTTTAACGTGGGATGGCCATGAATACAACATTTTGATTTTTAGGAAATGAATTCTTTTCACCAAAATCATCAAATGAAATGCTATCACCTGGTTTACCAAGTTCATGTTTTGGATCTTTTTTGATAATTAGAAGGTGTTCATGATCACGATTAATGTCATCAAGAGTTACAGCATCTAACTCAGCAACTTCACCAGAAGGTAAAGTAACTTTGATTTCTTTTAAATCATGAATACCATCTGAGTCAATTTCAAACGGAACATTTACTAGCATAACGACTTCCTCCTCATTAATAATGAATCTATTATACAATTTATGGTCAGAAAAGGTAAAAATAAAAACTCGAAAATTGGGTTTTATAACTAAGAAAATAAGAACGTTAATTTTGATTGTAAAAATTAATTAAGTGAATGAAAACGCTTTATTAATTTTGATTTTTGTTTTATAATGTAGTTGTTACAAATTTCACATATGAAAAATAAATATAATTGTTTAGGAGAGATAACTATGGCTTTAGATAATTACTTTACTGGAATTCAACACGTTGGTATTCCTGCAGGAAACTTAGACGAAACAAAAGCATTTTACGAAAAATTAGGTTTTGAATTAGCTGGTGAATTTATGTACAACGATGCACGTTGTGCCTTCATGAAATACGGTAACCTTATGATTGAAACATGGGAAGGCGACAAAATCGCTGATGTTGATGGTGCTATCAACCATATTTCATTGAACACTACTGATGCAGATGCTGCTCTTAAAGAAGCAAAAGCAATGGGATTAAATCTTATTGATACTGAAATTCAAACTCGTCCATTCTGGGAAAAAGGAATCCGCTTCTTCAACATTTACGGACCTAACCACGAAAAAATCGAATTTTGTGAAATCGTTAAATAATTTGATTATCAAAACAGACGTGTTTATCGCGTCTGTTTTTTTGTTTTATCTTATGGAACCACTTGCCATTTTAGTTACTCTCCAGTAATATTTAAGATAGAAATAAGATTGGTTACGAAATAATAAGAGAATGGAGGGATAACATGTTAGCAATTACTAAACAGTTTTTACGCGATAACGGTTATCATTATAAAAAGGGTTATATTAGACCACTTATGACTCCAGATAGCGTTTATATTTTCCGATTTGGTAAAGATGATCTAAATAATCGAATTATTTTACGTTATGGTCACGGATGGACAGGTAGACAAAAAATCAAAGAAATTGATTTACGTCTTCACAAACAAAAACACCCACGAATTTTTAAAACTGAACACAGCTTAATGAAATATCTAAATGCTAATTTAGAAAATCATGAAGAAAAAGTTGAACGTTTAGGTTTAGATAAGAAGTAAAAAATGCATCCTACTTAGGGTGCATTTTTTGTAATTGTAGATTTTTAGATTGGAAGTTAATTATGAATTTAATTGAAGTTAAAGTTATTACCACACAAGAGGCAGTTCCGGCTGTCTCAAATATCTTAATGGAACAAAATGCTCAAGGAATTCAAATTGATGATGCTAAGGGCGATGGAACTGCAGCCGTTATTACATATTTCCCCGATGATGTTGACATTAAGACTATCAAAGCAAATGTCGAAGCTAAAACTAAGAATCTAACTGAATTTGGTTTGAATCCAGGGGCTGCGAAAGTATTAGTTGATGATATAGAAGAAAAAAGTTGGGCATATAATTGGGAAGATTACTATCATGCGGAAAGAATTACCCGTTATTTAACAATTGTTCCAGCTTGGGAAGACTACAAAAGCAGTGAAAGTGATCAATTAATCATTAAATTAGATCCTGGAATGGCATTTGGTACAGGAACTCATCCGACTACTAAAATGTCGATGCAAGCCTTAGAGGCAACTTTACGCGGTGGCGAAAAGTTATTTGATGTAGGAACTGGATCCGGTGTTTTAAGCATTGCTGCGCGTTTATTAGGTGCTGGTGAAATTGAAGCTTGGGATAATGATCCAATTGCTGTTGCATCAACGAAGAAAAACTTCGATTTGAACCCTGGAATGAATGATATTAAAGTTAGTGAAAATAGCCTGTTGGAAGGGATCAAAGGCAAGGCTGATGTAATTGTTGCCAACATGCTAGCTGAAGTTTTAATTCCCTTGGTTCCACAAGCAGCTGAACATCTTGATAAGGGTGGTAAATTCATTACCGCGGGTATTTATGCTGATAAATTAGCTATTATGCTAGAAACTTTGAAAGATAGTGGTTTTACAATTAACCAAGTAACATCAGCTGATGATTGGCGTTCAATTATTGCTACAAAAGGGGAATAATTATGCAACATTATTTTTTAAATCAAACGTTAACGGTTGGTGATACCTTAGAATTACCAGCAGATATTAAAAAACATTGGATACGAGTAATGCGTGCTGAGACTGGTAGTAAAGCTGAATTTGTAGCTGACAATCAATCTTTGTTTATTGGTGAATTGGTTGATGAATCAAATGGGAAAATTAAAATTATTGAACAAGCTAATCATAACGTTGAATTACCATTTTCAGTAACGATTGCGTGTGGGTTGCCTAAAAGTGGCAAGGCAGAATTAATTGTGCAAAAGGCAACTGAAATGGGTGTTAGCAAAATTATTTTTCTACCTACGGATTGGGCTGTGGCTAAATGGAATCAAAAGGCTGGGAAAAAGGTTGAGCGACTCCAAAAAGTTGCCAAAAGTGCTGCTGAACAATCACATCGTAATTTAATTCCAGAAGTTACATATTTAGATAGTGTTAATTCGTTAATTGATATTGATGCAAACCAAAAAGTAGTTGCCTATGAAGAATCAGCTAAAGAAGGCGAAAGTAGTAACTTAGTTAAAGTGGTGAATTCATTACATGCTGGTGATAGTTTATTAGCTTTCTTTGGTCCAGAAGGTGGAATTTCTCCTGCTGAAATTGATAAATTGCAAGCAAATAACTTTACATTAGTTGGATTGGGTCCTAGAATTCTACGGACAGAATCAGCACCACTTTATTTTTTAAGTGCGGTGTCTGTACTTTCCGAACTAAGATGATAAAATAGATATTATATTAATTGTATTTACGAACTAAAAGATTGATAAAGCAAGAAAAGTAAGGAGGTGTAGCAAGTGGCAAGTTTAAAAACATGGAATCCTGAGGAAATTTTCAATTTAGTTTCTGAAAATATGCCAGATGAGCAAGTTACAACAATTAAAAAAGCCTACGAGTTTGCCAAAAAAGCCCATGGTGATAAAAGACGTTCATCTGGTGGTACATATCTTTCCCATGTTACGCAAGTAGCAGGAATTTTAGCTAGTTTAAACATGGATTATGAAACAATCACTGCTGGATTTTTACATGATGTTGTTGAGGATAGTGATGTTCAACTAGTTGATGTTAAAAATGAATTTGGTAATGATATTGCATTGATTGTTGATGGAGTTACTAAAATTAGTAAAATTAAATACAAATCTAATAAAGAACAACTTGCTGAAAATTATCGGAAATTGCTTTTGGTTATGTGTAAGGATATCCGTGTCATGATTGTTAAATTGGCAGATAGAATGCATAATATGGATACTTTGGAATCACTTGGTGATAAAACCACTCAGAAAAAATTTGCGGAGGAAACTATTGATGTTTATGCTCCAATTGCTGATCGGCTTGGAATGGGAACCGTTAAATGGGAACTCCAAGATATGTCATTGCGTTATTTGAATCCCACTTCTTATTATGAAGTGGCTCATTCAATGAAATCAAAAAGAAATGAACGTGAAGCATATGTTGCTAATGCGATTGAAGAAGTAAAAAAAGCCATTGCTGACTTTAATATTGATGCTGATATTTATGGTCGTCCTAAACATATTTATTCAATCTACAAGAAAATGGTAGATAAGCATAAGAAATTTGAAGATATTTATGATCTTTCAGCTATCCGAGTATTAGTTGATTCAATCAAAGATTGTTATACAGTTTTGGGAGCAATTCATGCTAAATGGCATCCAATGCCAGGTCGGTTTAAGGACTATATTGCAATGCCCAAACCAAATATGTATCAATCATTGCATACTACAGTTGTAGGACCTGAGGGCAATCCGCTTGAAATTCAAATTCGAACCCATAAGATGCATCAAATTGCTGAATACGGGGTTGCTGCGCATTGGGCTTATAAACAAGGTGCTACTGAAGAAGTTCAAAGTGATAAAGACGGTGTACAACTAAATTGGTTTAAGCGGATCATTGAAATTCAAGAAGAAACTGATAATGCATCGGACTTCATGGATAGTGTTAAGGGTGATTTGTTTACTGATAATGTGTATGCGTTCACTCCAGCTGGTGACGTTTTGGAATTACCAAAGGGATCAGGTCCACTTGATATGGCGTATGTAATTCATACCCAAGTTGGTAATAAAACGACTGGCGCTAGAGTTAATGGCAAGATGGTTTCTCTTGATTATCAGATTAAGAATGGTGATATTGTAGAAATTATTACTTCAGCAAACTCATCAGGACCTGGTAAAAACTGGCTTGATTTGGTTCATACCAGTGGAGCTAAGCATAAAATCCAATCATTCTTCAAGAAACAAGGTCGTGAAGACGATATCAAGACTGGATTAGAAATTTTAACTGATCATCTTGAAGAAACCGGCTATGTTCCTAGTGAAATTTTGAATTCTGATAATTGGGAACGGGTGCTTGATGAAACTCATTACCGGACTAAAGATGATTTATTAGCTTCGCTAGGTTTTGGTGATATCCATGTTCAAGGAGTAGCTAATAAATTTACTAGTGATATCCGGGAAGAACAAGAAAAACTAAAACAACAAGCAGCAGAAAAAGCTCTATTAGAAAAACCACAAACAGTTTCAACTAAAGAAACTGGCAAGCAACGTCAAGGTAGTAATCCTGCTGATAACGTTGTAATTGACGGAATTGATAATGTATTAGTTCGCATGAGCCATTGTTGTTTGCCACTACCAGGTGATCGAATTGAAGGATACATTACCAAAGGGCGTGGAATTACAATTCATCGGGTTGGTTGTTCAAATATCAAGGCTGATGAACAAAGTCGGATGATCGATGCACATTGGGCTAATCCGGATAATACGTTAGTTAATTATCCATCCAAAATTAGAATTGAATCCGATAATAGAAATGGTATTTTTAATGATGTTGTTAAAAAATTAAATAATAGTCCGGCATCAGTAAGTTCAATTAATGGTAAAGTTCATGATGATACCTCATTAACAATTGTCGTAATTGTTAATGTAAAAAATCTCAAACAATTACATGAAGTTGTAGATAGCCTAAAAATGGTATCTGGGGTTGCTAAAGTTCAACGAGTACTAGGATAAGAGGAAAATATAGTGAAATTAGTTATTCAACGTGTAAATCACGCAAGCGTTAAAATTGATGGTCAAGTTAATGGTGCAATTGAAAAAGGTTTCATGATTTTAGTTGGGTCAGAAAAAGGCGATAATCAAGCTACTGTCGAATGGTTAGCTAATAAAATTGCTAAGCTACGGGTTTTTGAAGATGAAAATGGTAAGATGAATTTAAATATTCATCAAGTTGAAGGAAAGATTTTGTCAGTTTCCCAATTTACCTTATTAGCTGAATTAGAACATGGTAACCGTCCATCATTCAAAGCAGCTGGAGACCCAGCAGAAGCTAAAAAAATGTATGAAGCATTTAATTCAGCCTTAGAAAATAAAGAGCTAGAAGTTCAAACTGGGGTCTTTGGTGCAGACATGCAAGTTGATTTAGAAAATGACGGTCCAGCAACTTTTGAATTAAATTATCAGGTGCATAATGATTAAAAATTTAATTTGGGACTTTGATGGAACTTTGTTTGATACTTATCCGTTCATGGTGACCGCATTTGTAAAAGCACTACAGGAACTGGGTATTGATGACGTTGATATTGATCCAGATGCCATCTATGAACAAATGCGCATTTATTCATTAGGATCAGCAATTGCTAAATATAGTGCCCGTTTTGGTATTGATAAAGATAAATTACTACAAATTTATAAGTCTTTTGAACGAGATGAGGTTGAATTAGTTAAGCCATTTGATGGTGTAAAAGCTGCATTGCAAAAAATAATTGCTGATGGTGGGCAAAATGCACTACTAACCCATCGAAATGACCAAGCTTTAGCATTACTTGATAGATATGATTTGAAAAAATATTTTACAGGATTTGTTACTAGCGATAATCATTTTAAACGGAAACCAGATCCGGAATCATTGAATTATTTGATTCATACACTAACTTTAGTTAGAACTGAAACCGCTATGATTGGTGATCGAGAATTAGATGTCAGAGCTGGTGACAATGCTGTTGTAACAACAATTTTGTTTGATCCAGATTATTTAATTGAAATTAATAATGTTGATTTTATCATTCGCAACTATCATGGATTATTGCCAATTATCCAATAAAATAAGCGTTCTCTTTATTGAGAACGCTTATTTTTTAGTATATAGAATTGATATAATCAGTAACTCCATGTTTAACGTCTTTAGCTACTAATTCCTGATATTCTGGATTTTCAATGTGTTTAAAATCTTTGTCACTATTAATATATCCCATTTCTAAAAGAACTGATGGAACTTTAACATCACGGACCACTAAGAAATTACCAAATTCAACACCACGATTATCGATTGGAATATTGTCCATTTGATTATTAATATCAGTAGCTAACTGCTTTGATCTACCATCATGGTAATAGTAACTGGTAAATCCTGAGGCAGTGTTGTCATCAGGGGAAGAATCAAAATGGAAACTAATAAACAAATTAGCATTATTTTTAGTTGAAAATCCAGGGCGACTGAATAAACTAACTGTTTTGTCAGTATCCCGTGTCATGATAACATTGGCACCTTGTTCACGTAGTTGTTGGGCTGCTTTTTTAGCAGTTTGAAGAGTATACGTTTTTTCCATTTTATTGTGCGTAGATAATGCACCAGAATCACTACCACCATGACCTGGATCGAGAACAATGGTTGATTCAGATAACTTAGTTGCGGTTTTAAGATTTTTGTTTCTGATAACCCAGTCGGGAACCCAACCAATTTTACTATGATTATAAACAACATGATCCCAGTTATCTTGATGATTTAGGATTTGAACCCTAGTTCCAGCGTTTATTTTTCCAGTAGTTTGATACGAAACATTGGGACCGCTTTTGACATCTAGGTTATTACAGTGGACCATCACATTATTTCTTAACAATAAAACTAAGAGAATTAAAATAGTGGCAACTGTAACAATTACTGTAAAAGTGAATCCGCGTTTATTATTGATATGTATTTTCATATTAGTACCTCGGACAACGTAATTATTTCTATAATAATATAATTTAAGAAAAGTTACTAATAGAATTATGGATATCTTGACTTTTTAGGCAAAACTTATTATTCTTAAAGAGAATATTGAACCGATCATGATGAATAGTAAATAGATAATTCAAATTTTAGAGAGCGCTAGTTGCTGGAAATGCGTAGTTTGAACCTATCGAAGACGCATCTAGGTAGATTATTAAATAATAAAAAGAAATAAAAAAGGTGGTACCGTGCTAATTGCGCCCTTGTTGCAATTTAACACGGTCTTTTTTTATTTAAAGAAGGGAAGTATAGTTATGAAAAGAACCGCATATGCTGGCCAAATCAACGAGAAATTTTTAGATCAAAAAGTTACTCTCGATGGTTGGGTTGCTAAAAAGAGAAACCTTGGAAGCTTAATCTTTATTGATTTACGTGACCGAGAAGGAATTGTTCAATTAGTATTTAATGCTAAGGACAGTGAGAAAGCATTTGAAGTTGCTGAAGCAATGAAAAATGAATACGTAATTGAAGTTAAAGGACAAGTTGTGGCTCGTTCACAAAATGAAATCAACCCAGACTTATTTACTGGTAAGGTTGAAGTTCATGTTACTGATGCTGAAATTTTAAGTAAATCAAAACCAGTTCCGTTTGATATCAAAGATGATACTAATGCTTCTGATGATCTTCGTTTGAAATACCGTTACCTAGATTTACGTCGTCCATACATGCAAAAAGGATTGATGATTCGTAACCGTATCTCACAAGCTACTCATAGCTACTTAGATGAACATGGTTTCTTGGACATTGAAACTCCTGATTTAACAGTTTCAACCCCAGAAGGTGCTCGTGATTACTTAGTTCCTTCACGTGTTTACCCAGGTTCATTCTACGCACTTCCACAATCCCCACAACAATTTAAACAAATGTTGATGGGTGCTGGATTTGACCGTTACTACCAAATTGCACGTTGTTTCCGTGACGAAGATTTACGTGGTGACCGTCAACCAGAATTTACTCAAATCGATTTAGAAACTTCATTTATGAGTGCTGATGAAATCCAAGATATTACTGAAGGATTAATTAAGCGTGTAATGAAAGAAACTATTGATTATGATGTAAAACTTCCATTTGACCGTATCAGTTGGCAAGAATCAATGGACCGCTTTGGTACTGACCAACCAGATACTCGTTTCGGCATGGAATTAAAAGATTTATCGGATGTTGTTAAAGATTCTGATTTTAAAGTATTTAGTTCAGCTGTTGCAGACGGTGGACAAGTTAAAGCTATTGCCGTTCCTGGCGGTGCTGATGAATATTCACGTAAGGATATTGATAAGTACACTGATCACGTTAAACGTTTTGGTGCTAAGGGATTAGCTTGGATGAAGGTTACTGATGATGGTTTCTCAGGTCCAGTTGATAAATTCTTCAAAGAACCAGAACAAGTTAAAGCCATTGAAGAACGTACTGGTGCTAAACCGGGTGACTTAATCTTATTTGCAGCTGATCGTGCTAAAGTTGTTGCTGATACATTAGGTTACTTACGTGTAGCCATTGCTAAGGAACAAGATATGATTCCTGCTGGCAAGTTCAACTTCCTTTGGGTTGTTGATTGGCCATTATTCGAATATGATGAAGGTGACAAACGTTGGACTGCTGCTCACCATCCATTTACTATGCCTAACAAGGGTGATGAACATTATCTTGATGAAGGTGAAGACCCTCATAAAGCTCATGCTCAAAGTTATGACATTATTTTAAATGGTCTTGAATTAGGTGGTGGATCAATTCGTATCCATACTCGTGAACTTCAAGAAAAAATGTTTAGAGCTTTAGGTTTCACTAAAGAAAGTGCTGAAGCACAATTTGGATACTTCTTAAGAGCTCTTGATTATGGTTTCCCACCACATGGTGGTCTTGCAATCGGTCTTGATCGTTTTGCTAGATTAATTGCTGGTCGTGGAAACATCCGTGACGTGATTGCTTTCCCTAAAAACTCAAAAGCCGTTGAACCATTAACAGGTGCACCAGCTCATGTTGCTCCAAAACAACTTGAAGATTTAGGTATTTCAATCGATAAACCAGACGAAGAAAAATAATTTATAATAGAAAGTTGCTAATTTTTTAGTGGCTTTCTATTTTTTTTGAAAACGATAATGTTATACTATGGAATGATAATAATCAATAAATATAGAAGGTATTTATATGAATGACGTACATAAAGTAATCAGAAGACATCAAGTTCTGACAAAAATTTCAACATCATTTATCTATGCTATTTTAGTATCAATTGCCATGAACTTTTTCTGGACTCCGGGACATATTTATTCATCAGGGGTAACTGGGTTTGCTCAATTGCTTACTACAATTACGCAAAGATATGCATCTTTTACACTTTCAACTGCAGCAGGGTTATTCATTTTAAATATTCCTTTGCTAATTCTCGCTTGGAAGTCAATCGGGCATCAATTTGCAATTTTTACTTTTTTATCGGTATTTCTTGCAAGTATTATGATTAAAATATTGCATCCAGTAACGCTAACCACTGATCCACTAATTTGTGCACTCTTTGGGGGAGCAGTTAATGGATTTGGGACTGGATTAGCTTTGAAGAATCAAATTTCTACTGGTGGATTGGATATCTTAGGAATTGTGATTCAGCGTAAGACAGGTAAGTCAATTGGAACAATTAACATTGCTTTTAATGCGTTCATTATTTTGTCAGCTGGATTTATGTATGGCTGGCCCTATGCATTTTATTCCGCAATTGGATTATTAGTTAATGCTAAAGTAATGGATATGACTTATACCAGACAGCAACGAATGGAAGTTATGATTATTACTAGTGTTCCTAAAACGGTAATTGATAGTGTCCAAAATCATATGCGTCGTGGGATTACAATTGTTCATCATGCTGAAGGGGCTTATAATCACCAACCTAAGACAGTTCTTTTTACAGTTATTTCTAGATATGAAAAAAATGAATTAGATCAGGCATTAAAAGAATCTGATCCACATGCATTTGCGGTGGCAGTTGATGTTGATGAAGTATTTGGTCACTTCTATGAAAATAAACCAAAATAATTAATTAAATGGCGGATTAAAAATGAAATCTATATATATCCTTTTTATCAAGATAATTTCGAGTTTGTTTTATTTTAAAAATAAGAAAAATGTTTACTATATTATGAGTTATAACAACAACTTACATATGATTAAACAGACAGCAGCGATGCTGCCAGCCAATCAAAAATTAGTTGTGTTATACAATCCAAGAGTTATGGCAGCTGCTTATGATTTACAGGCTTTTGGAATTACAGCTATTCCTATGAAAAGAGGATTTGCTTTTGCTTTTCGCATGATTCCGGGAATTATGACAGCTCGCATAATTTTTGTAGATAACTATTACGCATTTATTGCAGGGCTAACTCGTCCTAAAAATAAAATGAAAATTGTACAACTCTGGCATGCGGATGGTTCAATTAAGTGTTTTGGAATTGATACTCCTAAATTCAAACAGTATTCATGGTTGAAAAAGAAACGTCATCAAACTGTTTATAATAATTTTGATGAATTTGTGGTGGCTTCACCAGCAATGGCAGAGGTGTTCGAAAACAGTTTCAAACAGCCATATAAAAAGATGCAATTTTTAGGCACACCTCGTTCAGATCGTTTATTTAGTGAAAAATGGATTAATGTTGTGCGCAAGCGTGTATATGCAGCAGCTCCTGAATTGAAGGATAAACGTGTCATCTTGTATGCACCAACATATCGACCATCTGATGAAATCAATCCACCAGAAGGGACAATTAAGGCCTTAGCAGCTGATAAAAATGCAGTTGTGGCAGTTAAGTTATATCAAGATGTTGATAGAAATAAATTAAAGCTGGATCAATTTAATTTAGATAATGTCAAAATATATGATGAGTTTACTACGACTGATTTAATGTCAATCGCTGATACATTTGTAACTGACTATTCTTCGTATGCATTCGATTATAGTTTGATGCCCCAAGCTCATTCGATGATTTTCTTTATGTACGATTATAAAGAGTATGCAAAGAATCCTGGAATTCAAGTTGGCTATGAAAAATGGTTGCCAACCAAACCTATTCATACGGTTACCGAATTAAAGGAAGCAGTTTTGAAAAACGAAAAATCTGATTTCACTGAATTTAACATCATGTGGAATACTTACAACGATGGTAAAGCTTATCAACGTGTTTTGAATAAATATGTTGTACAACAACCAAAGGAGAAAACTAATGACTAAAGAATTTCTAATTGGATCTCACGTAGCCATGAAAGCCCCTAAAATGTTTTTAGGTTCAGCAGAAGAAGCTAAAAAAGATGATGAAACTGTATTTATGGTTTATACAGGTGCACCACAAAATTCACGCCGCAAGCCATTGGATGAGTTAAAAATTCCAGAAGGAAAAAAATATATGCAAGAAAATGGACTACTAGATGTAGTGGTTCATGCACCATATATTATTAATCTTGCTAATACCAAGAAACCCGCTAGTTTTGAATTTGCCGTTCAGTTTTTACAAAAAGAAATTGAACGAGCAGGGGCCATGGGAGCAACTCAAATTGTTTTACATCCAGGTGCTCACGTTGGTGCAGGGGTTGAAGCTGGAATCCAACAGTTAATCAAAGGATTGAATTTAGTAATTAAACCGGAACAAACAGTTCAAATTGCAATTGAAACAATGGCTGGTAAAGGTACTGAAATTGGTACGACCTTCGAACAAATTGCTGAAATTATTGATGGTGTGGATTTAAAAGACAAAGTTTCAGTTTGTTTTGATACATGTCACACTTATGATGCAGGCTATGATGTTAAAGATGACTTTGATGGAGTAATGAAACATTTTGATGATGTGATTGGTTTAGACAAATTAAAGGTTGTTCATTTAAATGATGATAAAAATCCAATGGGGAGTCATAAAGATCGTCATGCCAATATTGGATTTGGAACAATTGGTTTTGAAGCATTAAATAAAATTGCTCATTACGAAAAATTGCAGGACGTTCCCAAAATTATGGAAACACCTGCAATTAAAGTAGATGATAAGATCAAAATTGATCCACATAAATATGAAGTTGAAATGTTACGGACACAAACTTTTAATCCTGATATGATTAAGGATCTTGAAGCAAAAACTATATAATAATAGATCTTTTGGGAAGACTTTCAGTAATGATTGTTGCAGTTTCTTCAATTGATTTATTTGCAACATTAATTGAAAGACATCCGATTTTACGATAAAGGTTCTTGGCATAGTCAAGTTCCTTTTTTATATTGTCTGGATTTGAATAAGGAGTTTCACCGTCTAGACCATATTCTTTCATTCGTTGAGTTCTAATTTGTTTGAGTTTAGTTACGGAGTTAGTTAAGCCAAAAATTTTTTTTGGATCAACGTCCCAAACTTCTTTTGGTAGTTGAATATTAGGGCCAATCGGAACGTTAGCAACTTTATAGCTTTCGTTAGCTAAGTATAATGATAGTGGAGTTTTAGATGTTCTTGAGACACCCAGAATAACAATATCAGCTTTCGTTAAGCCACTTGGATTACGACCGTCATCATTTGCAACGGTAAATTCAATTGAAGCAATCCGTTTGAAATACTCTGCATTTAAGTTATGCACTAAACCGGGTACCTCTGCAGATGATTCATTGAGTCGATGAGAAATAATATCAATTGGTTTTTGAATACAATCAAAACTAGATAATTTGTTTTGGCGAGCAAATAATGAAACCATATCACTTAGTTCAGGATTGACTAGGGTATGAAAAATAATGGCATTATTTTCCTTTGCCAGTTTGAGAATTCCGCTAAGAATTGATTTAGTTCTAATGAATGGGTATTGACTAATATTGGCACGAGCCTCAGGAAATTGAGCAGCAGCAGTTTTAGCAATTGCCGTCCCAGTTTGACCACTAGAATCAGAAATAACAAAAACATTATAAATTGTCTTCATATTGAACGCTCCTTGATTGGGATTTATTAACTTTTATTATACATTGTTTTAAATTTTTAAATATTCTTTTAATCTTTCGTTGACGGACGTTTTTGGATAAGATATAATTATATTTGTTGAGTGGAAACGTTCAACACACTAAAACTTGGAGGGAGGGATTTTTAAATGTCAAAAACAGTTGTTCGCAAGAACGAATCTCTTGATGATGCTCTTCGTCGTTTCAAACGTACAGTTTCTAAGAGCGGTACTCTCCAGGAATTTCGTAAGCGTGAATTTTACGAAAAACCTAGTGTTAAACGTAAATTAAAATCTGAAGCAGCAAGAAAACGTAACAATAAAAAGAAAAAGAGCCGTAACAAGTTCTAATTAGAAAGAGCAATCACTTTTGATTGCTTTTTTTTTGAATATTAAATAAACTTAAGGAGAAGTATTATGTCATTAAACGAAACTTTAACTAACGATTTAAAAACAGCTATGAAGGCTGGTAAAAAAGATGAATTAACTATTATTAGAATGCTTAAGAGTAACTTGATGAATGAAAAAATCAAATTAGGTCACGAATTAAGTGATGATGAAGCTGCAGCCGTAGTTAATCGTGAAATTAAGCAACATTTAGATTCAATCGAACAATTCAAAGCTGGGGCTCGTGAAGACCTTGTTGAACAACAAGAAAAAGAAATGAAGATTCTTAAAAAATACGCACCAAAACAAATGAGTCCAGAAAAAGTTGCTGAAGTTGTTAAAGAAACAGTAGAACAATTAGGTGCCACTGGTAAAAGTGACTTTGGTAAAGTTATGGGTGCTGTGATGGGTAAGGTTAGAGGTAAAGCAGACGGTAATGACGTTAAAAAGGCCGTTAATGATCAATTAAAATAGTCATAGGTTGTATCGCTGTTTTAAACCCTTAATTTATGCTAGAATTTAGGAAAATTAGGTATTAAGGAGATTACTTTTATTGGTTGAAAATTTTGAATTTGAAAAACAAATGGCGTTAAAAAATCCCAATGATCAAAGCAAATTATTTGGGACTCAAGATGGATTTATTAAAGTATTAGAGGAAGAATTCCACGTTTGGATTCGTTATTCCGCAGGGATTATTAAAATTGAGGGACATGATGAAAATGATGTTCAATTAGTTAATGATATTTTGTTTAATATGTTGAAATTAATTCATGCTGGAATTGAAGTTAATGCTAGTGATTATGTTTCTGCTGTTGGAATGGCTCGTAATGGAAAAATTACAGCTTTACCTGAGTTGTACAATCAAGTTTTGATCAAAGACCGTAAAGGTAACCCTGTTCGAGTTAAAAATTTCGGTCAACGGGAGTACATTCAAGCGATTTATCATCATGATATTACGTTTGGAATTGGACCCGCTGGTACAGGAAAGACTTTTTTAGCTGTTGTGATGGCAGTTGCTGCTTTGAAAAAAGGAAAAGTCGACAAAATTGTGTTAACTAGACCCGCTGTTGAGGCTGGTGAAAGTCTTGGTTTCTTACCAGGTGATTTAAAAGAAAAAGTTGATCCATATCTTCGTCCACTATACGACTCACTCTATGCAATTTTAGGAATGGATCATACTGAACGATTGATTGAACGTGGGGTAATTGAAATTGCACCACTTGCTTATATGCGTGGTCGTACTTTAGATAATGCTTTTGTTATCTTAGATGAAGCCCAAAATACAACTAATCAACAAATGAAGATGTTTTTAACTCGATTAGGGTTTAATTCAAAAATGATTGTTAATGGTGATATTCAACAAATTGATTTAAAAGGTAGTGTAGCTAGTGGATTAGTAACTGCTCCCAAAATCTTGAAGAATATTAGTAATATTGCAATCATTAGATTAACTGCTGAAGATGTTGTTAGAAATCCAGTAGTGGCTAAGATTATTACTGCTTACGAAAAAGAAGACGAATAAAGGATTAATAATTCATGGACTTAGAAATTTATGATGAAACAAATGGTCAAGTTACTGATGAACAAAAGAAATTAATTAAGAACGTTCTCGACTTTGCGGCTAAAGAAATTGGATTGAAAGATAATACTGAAATGTCAGTTACGATGGTTAATAATGACCGAATTCAAGAAATTAACCGTGATTATCGTGGCGTTGATCGTGCAACTGATGTTATCAGTTTTGCAATTGAAGATAATGCCGATGATTTTCCAGTTGTAATGAGCGATGAAATGTTAGCAGAAATTCCTGAAAATATTGGTGATATTTTTGTTAGTATTGATAAAGTTAATGAACAAGCTGATTTCTTAGGCCATTCAGTTGATCGTGAACTTGGATTTTTAATTGTACATGGTTTCTTGCATCTAAATGGTTATGATCATATGGAACCAGAAGACGAAAAGGTCATGTTTGACCTTCAACGAAAGATTTTGAATGATTATGGACTCAAGAAATAAGCCCCAAACCACTAAAAATAAAAATTTTATTCAAGCTTTTGGTCATGCCTGGGATGGCTTGACTACTTTATGTTGTAACGAAAGAAATTTCCGCTTTCATTTATTAATGACGGCGTTTGTATTACCAGCTGGACTAATCATGCGAGTTGGTTATTTTAAATTTCTTTGGTTAGTATTGGCTTGCTATTTAGTATTACAAGCCGAAGTTGTAAATACATTGTCTGAATATTTAGTTAATTTAACGATCGGTGATAAATATGATGAATTAGCTAAAAAAATTAAGGATATTGCTGCCGGATGGGTTCTATTTTCGACGATTATTGCCATTATTATTGGAATAGTTGTTTTTGGAACTACCATTATTAAATTAATATAAGAAAAGGAAATTACATGGAAAAATCAGAAAACTTTAAATCAGGATTTGTGGCCATTGTTGGTCGTCCTAACGTTGGTAAGTCAACGTTTCTCAATCGAGTAGTTGGTCAAAAAATTGCCATTATGAGTGATAAAGCTCAAACTACCCGTAACAAAATTCAAGGGGTTTATACTACTAAAGATGCTCAAATTGTCTTTCTAGATACTCCTGGAATTCATAAACCAGAAAATAAACTAGACGAATACATGGATGCATCTGCATTATCTTCATTACGTGAAGTTGAAGCTGTGTTCTTCATGGTTAGTGCAACTGAAACACGTGGTGCAGGTGATAACTATATCATCGACCAATTGAAGAAAGTTGATGTTCCGGTTTACCTAATTATTAATAAAATTGATGAAATTAACCCAGATAAGTTATTAGTCATTATGGATACTTATCGTAAAGCTTATGATTGGGCTGAAGTATTCCCAATTTCAGCTTTAAAAGGTAATAACGTTCATGAATTAATTGATAATTTAGTAGAACATTTGCCAGAAGGTCCACAATATTATCCAGATGACCAAGTTACTGATCATCCAGAAAGATTCATTGTTCAAGAAATCATTCGTGAAAAAATCTTAGAAAACACCCGTCAAGAAATTCCTCATTCAGTTGCAGTTTACGTTGATGGTATGAAAACTAACGAAAATGGTAAAGTTCAGATTGAAGCTTCAATTATCGTTGAACGTGAAGGTCAAAAACGAATTATTATTGGTAAGGGTGGATCATTACTTAAGTACATTAGTATTGGTGCCCGTCGTGAAATTGAAAAATTACTTGGTAGCAAAGTTAATTTAAAACTTTGGGTAAGAATTCAATCTGGTTGGAGAGACAAAGATACTGCGCTTAACAACCTAGGCTACAGTGAAAAGAACGATTATTAATATTTAGTGGGTGAGATTGTGGTAAATACAAAAAGTAAACCATTTCATGGAATTTTAATTTATCGCAAAAACTACCGTGAACATGATATGTTGGTAAAATTTTTTACAGCTGAAGCAGGTAAAAAAATGTTCTTTGTTCGGGGAGCTAATAGACCTAAATTTAAAATGGTTGGTGATATTTTACCGTTTAGTTATGGCACTTACGAAGGTGAGTTGCGTAAGGATGGCTTATCGTACATTGATAGTGGGAGTAGTGTTAAGCATTTTAATCAAATCAGTGAAGATATTTATCTTAATGCTTATGCAACCTATATCATGGGATTAATTGATGCAGCTATTCCAGATAATGTTCCTAATAAACATTGGTTTGATAAGATATTTTATGCTTTGAATCTAATTAATAATGGGTTTGATGCCGAAATTATTACTAATATTATTGAAATTCAATTACTACCATTATTTGGAGTGGCACCTGATTTTCGGACCTGCGCTGTTTGTGGGGAAGAACATCAAATCTATGATTATTCGGAAAAATTTGGTGGTTTAATCGGAGAACATGCTTTTGCTCTTGATAGTCATCGTATGCACCTTGATCAAAAGACGATTTACTATTTACGTTTATTTTCAGCTGTTGATATTACTAAGATTAGCAATATCAAAGTTAATCGGATTACGAAACAAAAGTTACGTCAGGTAATTGATAAAATTTATGATAATTCAGTGGGATTAAACTTAAAAAGTAAAAAATTTTTAGATCAGATGAATAATTGGAAAATCAAAATTGATTAGTCAATAATAATTGACTGAATCAAAGTATCAAATTATAATATAAGTAATTAAATATTTGACACAGATAAAAGAAGGTTGTTAATCATAACAATTAAGCGACGTCATGTTAGTGTGAGATGACGATTGTTTTTAACAATTGGCGCTTTTTGAGTCAATGCGTTTCGAGATGCTGATGTTAATCATCAGAAGTAGGGTGGAACCGCGACCAAATCGTCCCTATGCACGAGTATTAGTTTACTTTTGCATAGGCTTTTTTATTTGTTTGGCAAAAGGGGGAGTCACAATGACAAAAACAATGTCAGTACAAGATATCGCTGCTACATTAAAATCATATTGGGGTAAACAAGGTTGTATGATCATGGATGCTTATGACACTGAAAAAGGTGCTGGTACTATGAGTCCCTTCACATTTTTACGTGCAATCGGACCTGAACCATGGAATGTAGCTTATGTTGAACCTTCAAGAAGACCAGCGGATGGACGTTATGGTGAAAATCCTAACCGTTTATACCAACATCATCAATTCCAAGTATTGATGAAGCCTTCTCCAGATAATATTCAAGAATTATACATTGATTCACTAAAAGAACTCGGGATTAACCCACTTGAACACGATATTCGTTTCGTGGAAGATAACTGGGAAAACCCTTCAATGGGATGTGCCGGTGTTGGTTGGGAAGTTTGGCTCGATGGAATGGAAGTTACTCAATTTACTTACTTCCAAGTTGTCGGGGGACTTCAAATGGATCCCGTTGCCGTAGAAATCACTTACGGTCTTGAACGTTTATCATCATACATTCAAAACGTAAACAACGTCTTTGACCTTGAATACGCTGATGGTGTTAAATATGGTGATATTTTCAAAGAACCTGAATATGAACACTCAAAATACAGTTTTGAAGTTAGTGACCAAGACATGCTTCACCAAATGTTTGATGCTTATGAAAAAGAAGCCAAACGTTTGATGGCTGCAGGATTAGTTCATCCAGCTTATGATTACATTTTGAAATGTAGCCACACGTTTAACTTGTTAGATGCCCGTGGTGCTGTATCTGTTACTGAACGCGCTGGCTACCTTGCCCGCATTCGTAATATGGCTCATGGAATTGCCAAAGCGTTTGTTAAAGAACGTCAAAAAGAAGGTTTTCCATTAATTAAAGATGAAAAAGAACGTAAGGCAGTTCTTGCAGAATTTGCTAAACGTGATGAAAATGAAAAGAAGAGAAATAAGAACAAGGGGGATAAAAAATAATGACACATACATTCCTATTAGAAATTGGGTTGGAAGAAATGCCAGCTCATGTTGTTACCCCAAGTATTAACGAAGTAGCTGTCAAAACTGAAAAGTACCTTAAAGAAAACCGAATTTCTTTTGATAGTATTAAAAAGTTTTCTACTCCTCGTCGTTTAGCTATCGAGATTTCAGGATTAGCTGATAAGCAACCTGATATCGATGAAGAAGTTAAGGGCCCAGCTGAAAAGATTGCTAAAGATTCAGAAGGTAACTGGAGCAAAGCTGCGATTGGTTTCACTCGAGGACAAGGGTTAACTCCTGATGATATTACGTTTAAAGATATTAAAGGAACTAACTATGTCTTTGTTAACAAACACGTAGCTGGTAAACCAGTTGCCGATGTTTTAGCTGGCTTAATTGATGTGGTTGCATCAATGACTTTCCCAACGATGATGAAATGGGGAACTAACAAGTTCCAATTTGTTCGTCCAATTAAATGGATTGTTGCTTTACTAGACAACGATGTGGTACCAATGGAACTCGTTGGTGTTAAATCAGGCCGTGAATCATTAGGTCACCGTTTCTTAGGTAAACCAGTAGAAATTGCTAGTGCAACTGATTACGAAGATGATTTAGCTAAAGAATTTGTGATTGTTGATGCTGACAAACGAAAAGCTAAAATCAAAGCACAAATTGAAAAAATTGCAGATGATAACAACTGGAAAGTTGATATCGATGATGATCTACTCGAAGAAGTTAATAATTTAGTTGAATACCCAACTAGTTTCTACGGTACTTTCGACAAACGTTTCTTAGATGTTCCTCGTGAAGTATTAATCACTTCAATGAGAAATCACCAACGTTTCTTCTATGTTGAAGATCAAAATGGTGAATTATTACCATTCTTTATCTCAGTTCGTAATGGTAACTCAGACTTTATCGAAAATGTGATTAAAGGTAACGAAAAAGTGCTTGCGGCTCGTCTGTACGATGCTGAATTCTTCTACCAAGAAGATCAAAAACACGATATTGATTACTTTGTTAACAAGTTGAAGACTGTTACTTTCCATGAAAAGATTTCAACTGTTTATGAAAAAATGCAACGAGTACAAGTAATTGCTCACTTAATCGGTAAAGAAGTTGGACTTGACGCTGACCAATTAGCTAACTTACAACGTGCTGCTGAAATCTACAAATTTGATTTAGTAACTGGTATGGTCGGTGAATTCTCAGAATTGCAAGGGATTATGGGTGAAAAATACGCCTTACTCTTTGGTGAAAACCCAGAAGTTGCTACTGCAATTCGTGAACACTACATGCCAATTTCAGCTGACGGTGAACTTCCAGAATCTAAAGTTGGTGCTGTATTAGCGGTTGCCGACAAACTTGATAGTGTTATGACTTTCTTTGCCGCTGGTATGATTCCTAGTGGATCAAATGATCCATATGCATTGCGTCGTCAAGCTGCTGGGATCGTTAGAATTGTTGATAATCAACAATGGAGATTACCATTAGTTGATCTTATGGATAGCATCATTGCTGGAGAAGATGCGGCTAAGGTTGCACCAAAAGTCGATCAAAAGCCAATCATTAAGGATGTTATTTTGTTCATCAAAGAACGTATTAAACGGGTCTTGAAAGCCGATAAAATCAAATTTGATTTAGTTGATGCTGCTGTTAGTGCAACTAGTGCTGATATTCTTTACAACATTAATAGTGCTAAGGTGCTTGATGCTCATAAAGATGATGCTGATTTCAAAGCTGTCATTGAAGCATTAACTCGTGTTGAACGAATTTCTAAGAAAGCTGACTTCAAAGCTGATGATTTATTCGTTGACCCAATCTTGTTTGAAAACGATGCTGAATTGAAGATGAATGCAGCCATGGATCATCTTTCTGATGGATTTGATAAGTTGAGTGCTGCGGATGCCTTTGCTAAATTAGCTGGATTAGAAGAAGTTATCAAAGACTACTTTGACCAAACTATGGTTATGGCAAAAGACAAAACAGTTAAAGATAATCGTTTGAAAGAACTTACTAAGTTAGCACGGATGATTAATCACTTTGCTGAAGTAGATAAGATTGTCGTTAAATAAAAAATTAAACAAGAAAGGTGGTGTTTTTTGTGGCTAAGGTACCAGAAGAGTTTGTGGAAAAAGTGCGTAATAACACTAATATTACAGACATCGTTGGACAATATGTTCAATTAAAAAAGGCTGGTAAGAACCTCTTTGGTTTATGTCCTTTCCATGAAGAAAGAACACCATCTTTTTCTGTTAATGAAGAAAAGCAAATTTTTCATTGTTTTAGTTGTGGTCGTGGGGGAAATGTTTTTAGTTTCCTAATGGATTTAAAGGGTATAAGTTTTCCTGAAGCAGTCGAAATGGTGGCTAAAGATGATGGAATTGATTTGCCTACCGGGGCAAATTGGAATCAACCTTCTCCACAACAACAAAAATTAAAACCATTAATTGATATTAATGAAGCAGCTGCCAAGTTGTATCATCATGTGTTGATTAATACCAAACTAGGGGAAGAAGCATTAAATTATTTAAAGAAACGCAAAATTTCTGATGAAATGATTGAAACCTTTAATTTGGGATATGCTCCTAGTGAACGAATTTTGAAGAAATACTTTGAAGAAAAGAAAGTGGATTTTCAAGATTTAAGAAGAACTGGTTTGTTCACGGAAACTAGGGATGGTAATTTACTTGATCGGTTTGCTGGACGAATGATGGTGCCGATTCGTAATGAAAGCGGAAAAACAGTTGGTTTTTCTGGTCGTTTGTTACACAAAAGTGATGATATGCCAAAGTATCTTAACTCACCTGAAACAGAGTTGTTTAATAAACGAAAAATTATTTATAACTTTGATTTAGCCAAAGCTGAAATCAGACAGACTAAAGACGTAATTCTTTTTGAAGGATTTATGGATGTGATTTCTGCCTATCAAGCTGGGGTAAAAAATGGGGTTGCTTCCATGGGTACTAGCTTAACCGAAGAACAAATTTACGATCTTAAGCGAGTTACCAAACAAATTTATGTTTGTTATGACGGAGATACCCCAGGTCAAAAAGCTACTAATCGGGCAATTGATTTATTAAGGAAGAGTGGCAATTTGAACATTAGGGTTATTCAAATGCCTAATGGAGTGGACCCTGATGAGTATCGGCGTAATAATGGGGAAGCTAGTTTTCAACAAGTTGTAAAAAATGGACGAGAATCTATTGTTAAATTTGAAATTAACTACCTCCGCTCACAATATAACCTAACTAATGAAGAAGATAAGTTAGCCTATATTGATAAGGTTTTGCATATTATTGCTGGTGTTGATAATAACGTTGAACGAGACATCTATTTGAAAGAATTAGCTGATAATTTGGATGTTAGTTTAGCTAGTTTAGAAACCCAAACTGATAAATATGTGAACGTGAGTCGAAAACGCAGCGAGAGCAATCATAACCGACAACGGTTTATTCAAACGCCCACGATAATTAATCAAGAAACTAAACACTATTCAAGAGTTGAAAATGCAGAACGCCATTTGTTAAATATGATGTTACACAATTCTGAAGTTTGGAAAAAAGTTCGTCGAAATCCTGATTTTGCTTTTGTGCATGATTTATATCAACAAATATTTATGTTTGCACAAGAATATTTTCGGTATCATGCTGAATACAATGCGTCTGAATTTAGTGATTTTGTAGGTGAACCGCAAATTCAAGCTACTTTAGCTGAACTAGAAATGACTAGTGATGATGCGGATTTCAATGATGAAGAAATTAAAGATTGTGTTAAAATAGTAGTACAAGATGCACCGATTGTAGAACAATTAGAGAAGAAAAAGTCTGCTTTTAACAATGCAAAACAACTTGGTGATGAAATGTTACAGTTAAAATTAATGACTGAAATTATTGATTTACAAAAGAAATTGCAAGCTTTAAAAGCAGCACAAGAATAATGGGAGGTCATTAGAATGGCAGAAAACGAAGCAAGCAAGAAAAAAGAAATAAAAAAATCAACTCCCGAAGCAAAAAGCAAAACCGAAGCTAATCGTGAAAGAACTACTAAAGAACTTAAGAAAGAGTTCGACGATAAAGGATTTAAAAAAGTTTATCGTTCTTTAGTTAAGAAAAACAAAAAGATTGGTCATATCACATATGAACTACTTGAACAGGAACTTCAAGTTCCATTTAGCTTAGATAAAAAGCAAATGGAAAAAGTCCTTGAACAAGTTGAAGACGATGGAATTAGTATTGTTGATGCTAATGGTGAACCAGATCCACGTGCGCTTAAAGCTGCTAAAAAAGTTACCCAAAAAGAACTAAAGAATGCCTCAAGTTCAAAAGGGGTTAAAATCAATGACCCAGTTAGAATGTACTTGAAAGAAATTGGTCGTGTTCCTCTTCTTACTGCTGATCAAGAAGTTCAATTAGCTTTAAGAATTGAAGAAGGTGACGAATCAGCTAAACAAGAATTAGCAGAAGCTAACTTGCGTTTGGTTGTTTCAATTGCTAAACGTTACGTTGGACGAGGTATGCAATTCCTTGATTTAATTCAAGAAGGTAACATGGGTCTAATGAAGGCCGTTGAAAAATTTGATTACCGTAAAGGGTTCAAATTCTCAACTTACGCTACTTGGTGGATTAGACAAGCCATTACACGTGCCATTGCTGACCAAGCTAGAACTATTCGTATTCCAGTTCACATGGTTGAAACTATCAACAAATTGATTCGTGTACAACGTCAATTACTTCAAGACTTAGGTCGTGAACCACTTCCTTCTGAAATTGGGGCTGAAATGGATATGCCAACTTCAAAAGTTAGAAATATTTTGAAGATTTCTCAAGAACCAGTTTCATTGGAAACACCAATTGGTGAAGAAGATGATTCTCATTTGGGTGATTTCATTGAAGATAAAGATGCTACTTCTCCAGAAGAACATGCTTCATATGAATTACTTAAAGAACAACTAGAAGGCGTTTTAGATACACTTACTGATCGTGAAGAAAATGTACTTAGATTACGTTTTGGACTTGATGACGGACGTACTAGAACCCTTGAAGAAGTTGGTAAAGTGTTTGGTGTTACTCGTGAACGTATCAGACAAATTGAAGCTAAGGCTTTGAGAAAACTTCGTCATCCATCAAGAAGTAAACAATTAAAAGATTTCTTAGATTAATTAAAAATAAAAAGAGACTTTTGGTCTCTTTTTTTATTGAGAAAAAGGAGTTATTTATGGACGCAAAACACCTTTCGAAAAGAATGCAAGCAGTAGCTGATTTAGTTCCTAAATCTAACAACGTCGCTGATATTGGTTCAGATCATGCTTATTTGCCAGCATATTTACTTGAACAAGGTTTAATTAAACATGCTATTGCTGGTGAAGTGGTCGATGGACCATTTAAAAATGCTCAATCAGAAATTATTAGTCAAAATCTTTCCCATGTCATGGAAGCACGGTTAGGTAATGGATTAGCTGTGATTGAACCATCTGATCATGTTGATACAATTACAATTGCCGGAATGGGTGGCGAACTAATTACTGACATTTTAGAACGTGGTAAGGCTAAATTAACTAATCATCCAGTGTTAGTATTACAAGCTAATGTTGATGAAAATACCTTGCGAAAATGGTTAGCTAATCATCAATATGAAATTACGGGTGAAGATATCGTTTATGATGCCGGACATTTCTATGAAATGTTTAGGGCTGAATATGTTAATCATCCGGTTTCATATACGCGTGAGGAATTAGATTTTGGCCCGCTATTATTACAAAATAAAACTGCAACCTTTAGAGATAAATGGAATGAAAAACTAGCTAAGAATCGTTTTATTTTGGATAAATTAGTAAATTCAAAATCTCATCCAGCAACAAAAATTAGCAAAACTAAAACCATGATTACAGAAATTGAAGGTGTTTTAGATGACAACCGTTAATGAATTTATTAATCGTTTTGAACAATTTGCGCCACTCTCACTTCGTGAAGACGGAGATCCAACTGGATTTCAAATTGGAGATAAACACGCTGAAATCAAAAAAATGATGACGACCCTTGATGTTCGTCCTGAAACTGTGCAGGAAGCTATTGATAATGACGTGAACTTTATCTTTGCTCATCATCCGGTAATGTTTCGTCCGGCCAAAAACCTTGACTTAAGTAATCCCCAAAATAAGATGTACGCTGAAATTTTAAAGCATGATATTACTGTTTATGCAGCACATACCAATTTAGATAATGCTAATGGCGGAATGAATGATTGGTTGGCAGATGCAATTGGTTTAAATAATGTATCTGGAATGATTTTGCATGACACAAACATCAATGGAGAAGCTCATTATTTAGGTCGTGTTGGTGAATTATCTGAAGCAATGACTTTTAAACAACTTGCGGAAAATTGTAAAGATATCTTTAGGTTACAAGGATTACGCATGGTGACGGATAATCCTAACAAGTTAGTTAAACGAGTTGCTTTGCTAGGTGGAAGTGGTGGTAAATTCTATCCTGCTGCAATTAAAGCTAATGCAGACGTTTATTTCACTGGTGATTTGTATTATCATACCTCTCAAGATATGCTTGCTGAAGGATTAATGGCAATTGATCCTGGACATCACGTTGAAAGTATTTGTAAGTTAAAATTAAAAGAATTGTTTGTATCATGGAAACAAGAAAACAATTGGAAGTTTGAAGTTATCGCTTCTAAGCTATCAACTGATCCATTTACATTTGCATAATAAAAAAGCATCTACTGTGGTAGATGCTTTTTCTTAAGGTTTCATTACTAATTTAAATAAGTTGATTCCAACTAAAGCAATTATTGCACCAACAATGGCTACTTGAATAGCAATTGTTTTAGTGAAAGTAGCTTGGACCAAGGCTGATCCAATATAACCAATAACTTCTCCGTATACGATCCCCCAGAAAAGGGTTGTTAAGTTTGCAGCGATAGTTTTCATTATATGTACACTCCCTTACTTAAATAGTAGTTTAACACTATGTGAAATAATTTCAATTAAGAGTTCCTAATTCTTTAAATAAATATTTGTTTGTTATAATAGAATTATCAAAAAACGAAAGGTAGTGGATAAAGATGGCATATGTACCGTTACAAAATATTAGCTCTTATAGTTTATTGCAAAGCCCAAATACACTACCACAAATGATTGATACCGTAAAAAAACGAGGATACCAATCATTAGCATTAACTGATGAAAATGTTATGTATGGAGCAGTGGCTTTTTATAAAGAAGCTAATGCACACGGTATTAAACCAATTATTGGTCTTACTTTAACGGTGAAGGGTGAATTTCTAACTGAACATGATTTTAAATTAGTTTTATTAGCAAAAAATAATCATGGCTATCAAAATTTGATGGAAATTTCTACTAAAGCAATGAAGGCAGATAACGTTTTAGCGCTTGATGATTATAAAGAATACTTAGCTGATTTATTTGTTTTACTTCCAACTAGTAGTGAAATAACTAATTTGATTAACTATGACAAACTTGATCAAGCTAAACAAGGGCTTGATAAAATTAATGAATTAAGCGACAAAGACTCTGTTCGTCTTGGGGTAACTAATAAACCAGATAAATTAGATGATGTAAAAATGCTGGCTAATGATACTAATACTAAGATGATTGCGTTAAATGAAGTTGATTATTTAAAAGCAAGTGAATTGTTCAATACCAAGGTTTTGAAATCAATTGAAAATGGAAATGTAATGGACGATCCTGAAGCTGAACGGCAAGAATTAGGAAGTCAATGGTTAGAAAATCGGGAAGATATTGAGCACCAATACACAAATTTGGGTCTAACTGATATCCTCAATGAAAATGAATATATCGTTGAAAATTGTAATGTACAAATTGAAAAACAACAGCCACAATTACCTAAATTTGAAACGCCTAATGGTCAATCATCCGCAGAATATTTAGCTAGCCTTTGTTTAAAAGGACTTCAGACCAGATTGAAAGATACCGATGCTAATTATCAAATTTACTTAGCTAGATTAAAACGTGAATTAGAAGTTATTAGTCGTATGGGTTTTGATGATTATTTCTTAATTGTGTGGGATGTAATTAATTTTGCTCACAATCATGACATTTTAACTGGGCCAGGTCGTGGTTCTGCTGCTGGTTCAATTGTGGCATACACTTTGTATATTACAGATGTTGATCCAATTAAATATGATTTATTGTTTGAACGTTTCTTAAATGAAGAGCGTGCTCAAATGCCTGATATTGATATTGATATCCCAGATGATAAACGTGATCAAATTTTAAACTATGTTCACGATAAATATGGTGATGAACATGTTGCCCAGATTATTACATTTGGAACTTTAGGTGCTAAGCAATCAATCCGAGATGTTGGTCGGGTGTTTGGCATGTCACCACTTGAAATGAATGCCTGGAGTAAAGCAATTCCAACACATATTCATGAAACTCTCAAACGTGCATTAGATGAATCACAAAGTTTAAAGAATATCATTGCAGATCAGCCAATTAATAAACTGTTGTTTGATACAGCCACTGATTTAGAGGGATTACCTCGTCATTATTCAACCCATGCAGCGGGATTAATTTTAAGTGATCAGCCCATCGTAAAAAAATCACCATTGCAACCTGGTAATGAGGGATTGTTAATGACGCAATATTCTAAATATTACGTTGAAGATGTTGGTTTATTGAAAATTGATTTTCTAGGTCTTCGTAATTTATCAATTATGGCCAACATTTTAAATATGGTCCATCAACAAATTGATCCTAAATTTGATATAACTAAAATCAATTTAAATGACCCAAAAACTTTGAAACTATTTCAAAATGGACAAACTAATGGTGTTTTTCAATTCGAATCAACTGGAATTAAGAATGTTTTGAGAAAGATGCATCCCACTAATTTTGATTTAATTGCAGCTGTAAATGCTTTGTATCGTCCAGGTCCTATGGAAAATATTGATAAATTCATCCAACGGAAAAATCACCCGAATGAAGTAAATTATCCTAATGGGGCAATTGCTAAAATTTTAGGATCTACGTTTGGAATTATTGTTTATCAAGAACAAGTTATGCAATTAGCCTCAACGATGGCTGGTTTTACCCTTGGACAAGCCGATGTTTTGCGGCGTGCGATGAGTAAAAAGCATAAGAATGAAATGGAAGCAATGAAAGAAAGTTTCATTGCTGGAGCTTTAAAGAACAGATATTCAAAACAGGTTGCAGAAACAACATTTGATTATATTGAACGTTTTGCTAGCTACGGATTCAATAAATCACATGCTTTTGCCTATAGCAAAATGGCTTTTGAATTAGCATATCTAAAGGCCCATTATCCTGGCCCATTCTATACTGCACTTTTAAATTCAGTGCTTGGAAATAAAGTTAAAATCAAAACCTATGTGCAAGAAGCCAAAGATGAAAAAATTAAGGTCGAAGGTCCAAACATTAATCAAAGTGAGTCTGAGTTTACCTATTCAGATAAGACCATCAGATTTGGATTTACTGTTATTAAAGGGGTTCGTTCCGATTTTATTAAGGCTATTTTAGCTGAAAGAGACCAAAACGGACCATTTAAAGGATTAAATGATTTTATTAACCGAATTGATGAAAAATTCAGAAAAGAAGATCAATTGGCGGCTTTAGTTTATGCTGGTTGTTTTGACCAATTTGAATATAATCGTCGCGAAATGATTGAAGCAATTCCTAAATTAATTAGTTCATCAGATATTCCAGATAGTTTATTTTCCGATATTCCAGGAATGCAAGTTAAAATTCAGAAAAAAGAGGATTTTCCGCAATGGGAAAAGATTAATTTTGAAAATGAATATCTTGGAACTTATCTATCAGGTCATCCTGTAGAACGCTATCGTGATTTACATCAACAATTACACTCGTTGCATACCTCTGAATTAGCTGACGGACAAAAGGATATCAGCTCGATTTTATTAGTTAATCACATTAAAACGATTCGTACTAAAAAGGGAGATCAAATGGCTTTTATCACGGCTAGTGATGAATTTGGAGATGTTGATATTACTATTTTCCCTAATGTTTACCGGCTTATCAGTAGTTGGTTGAAGCCTAATATTGTAATAACTGTGAATGGTAGTGTGCAAGAACGGCGGGGATTGCAAATTGTAGCGGATAGAATTCAAATTGCAGCTAATGTTGTACATGATGAGAAAAAACAACGTAAATTGTATTTAAGAATTGACGAACAACATGATTCAGCACAAGTTTCTAAGCAACTCAAAACGATTTTAATACAGCATCATGGAAATGAAAAAGTAGTTTTGTATCAAGTTAAACTAGCAAAAGAAAGTATTTTACCAAAGCAGTACGACGTAACCATTAATTCACGGTTAATAGATCAACTTAAATTACTATTTGGTAATGATAATATAGTTGTGCAATAGTTTTCGAGATTAGATACAGACAACATATTCTAAAAGTGTTACAATTACTTTGAAATCTAATTATTAGGCAAGTTAAGCATTGCTTAATTTACACAAAAAGGAGAGGTTTTAACTTATGAAAAGAACAAAAATCGTAAGTACACTTGGACCCGCTGCTAATGATGTAGATACTATTTCTGCATTATTAAACTCAGGTGCCAATGTGTTTCGTTTCAACTTTTCACACGGAGATCATGAAGAACACTTATCACGTATGAACATGGTTAAAGAGGCTGAAAAGAAGACTGGTAAGCTCGCTGGTATTTTACTTGATACTAAAGGTGCTGAAATCAGAACTACTAAAGAAGTAGATGGTGAAATCCAATTCAAGATTGGCGACAAGTTCAACATTTCTATGGATGATAGCCTTGAAGGTACTAAAGACAAAATTGCCGTTACTTACCCAGGCTTATACGATGATGTTCAAGTTGGCGGACATGTTTTATTTGATGATGGTTTGCTTGATGCAAAAGTTATCGATAAGGACGCTAAGAACCATGAATTAGTTTGTGAAATCATGAATGATGGTGTACTTGGTTCACGTAAAGGTGTTAACGCACCTGGTGTATCAATCAACTTACCAGGTATCACAGAAAAAGATTCTGATGATATTCGTTTTGGTTGTGAACAAGGAATCAACTACATCGCTGCTTCATTTGTTCGTAAACCTCAAGATATCTTAGATATTCGTGCTTTACTTGAAGAAAAAGGTATGACTGATATTCAAGTATTCCCTAAGATTGAATCACAAGAAGGTATTGATAACTTCGCTGAAATTCTTAAAGTTTCTGATGGTTTAATGATTGCTCGTGGTGACATGGGTGTTGAAATTCCACCAGAAAACGTTCCTACTGCACAAAAACGTCTTATCAAGATGTGTAATGAAGCTGGTAAACCAGTTATCACTGCTACACAAATGTTAGACTCAATGCAAGAAGAACCTCGTCCAACTCGTGCCGAAGTATCTGATGTTGCTAATGCTGTTTACGATGGTACTGATGCAACTATGCTTTCAGGTGAAAGTGCTCACGGTGACTACCCAGTTGCTTCTGTTGCAATGATGGCTCGTATTGATGAAGTTGCTGATGACCATTTCCAAGAATTCGGTACTCCACGTCCTGTATTTAATGACAGTGACGTTACTGAAGCTCTTGGTGAATCAGTTGCCCGTATTGCTAAAGATATGGACATTCAAACTATCGTTTGTGCTACTGGTTCTGGTTACACTGCACGTATGATTTCTAAGTACCATCCAAATGCTAACATTTTGGCTCTTACTTTTGATGATCGTGTACGTCGTGGTTTAACTGTAAACTATGCTGTTAACCCTATTCTTGTTAACAAACCTGCATCAGCAGATGAAATGATTAACCTTGCTATGGCTAAAGCAGTTGAAACTGGTATGGCTAAAGAAGGCGACCAAATCATCATTACTACTGGTGTTCCTTTAGGTGATGAAGGTACTACTAACACAATCCGTGTTCAATTAATTGGTACTAAATTAGCTCAAGGTCAAGGTGTTGGCGACCAAACTGTTATTGGTAAAGCTGTCGTTGCAGATAATGCAAAAGAAGCTAACGATAACACTGTTGATGGTAGTGTATTAGTTGTTAAAGATACTAACAAAGAATACTTACCAGCTATGAAGAAAGCTAGCGCAATCGTTGTTGAAAACGGTGGTTTAACTTCATATGCAGCCGTTGTTGGAATTTCATTGAACATTCCAGTAATCGTTGCAGCTAACGATGCTACTAAGAGTATTAAAAACGGTGCTTTAGTTACTGTTGATGCCCGTCGTGGTATGGTTTACGCAGGTAACCAATCAAAAAACGCTTAATTTAAATTAATCTTAGAAAGACATCCGATTTTAGTCGGATGTCTTTTTATTTGCTATAATAAGAGTATTAGTAAATAGAACGATAGAAAAGTTGGTGGATGTTATGAATGAAGATAATGGAAGAATAATTACTGGTACCGTAACAGATGAAAATGATAAGGAATATTTTATCCAAAAAGATGGAATTACTTATTCATTAGACAAGAGTGAATTAAAGAAACCTTTAAAAATTGGTGCTCATTTCACTGGATTTGCCTATGAAAATGAAAAGCATGTGGAAAGAATCACTCGTGAAATTCCAGAAGTTGGAATTGATAGTTTTTCTTGGGGGAAAGTTGTTGGTAAAAAATTTGGATTAGGGGTTTTCGTTGATATTGGTTTACCTGATAAAGATGTAGCTGTATCAATAGATGATCTTCCTGATATGAAGCAACTCTGGCCAGATGTTGGTGATGAATTAATGATTGCTATCAAAAAAGATAACAAGGGTCGTTTATGGGGTGAATTAGCCGATGACAAGGTCTTTAAAGCTATTTCACAACCAGTTAATGATCCTAAGATGAAAAATAGAGATGTGACCTGTTGGGTAATTAGAACTAAAAAAATGGGTACACAAGTAATTACTGATCACTATAACTTAGGTTTCATTGATAAATCTGAACAAGAACAAGAACCACGATTAGGTCAAAAATTAACAGCACGGGTAATTGATATTCGGCCAAATAAGACCTTTTATTTGTCATTGCGTCCTCGCGCCTATGAATCAATTGGTGAAGATGCTGAAATGATTAAACGAATTCTAGAAATGAAACCAGAAAACTTCTTACCTTATAATGATAAAAGTGATCCTGAAGATATTAAGAATTACTTTGGAATTAGTAAGGGTCAATTTAAACGTGCATTAGGTAATTTGCTAAAACACAGATTAGTTGAAAAAGAAGAAAATGGGATTAAATTGATCAAATAGTGGTGATTAAATGCAAGATCAAATCAATGATTATTTACATTATTTATTAGTAGAACGGGGATTATCTGATAATTCAATTAAAAGCTATCAACAGGATTTAAAGCAATTTAAGAATTATTTAGATGATAACCATTATGAAAATTTTGCTAGTATAGATCAATATACAATTTTAAGCTATTTAGAATTTGAAAAGAATGCTGGAAAAGCTAGAAATTCTATTATTAGGTTAGTATCAACGCTACGTAAATTTTTTCAATATCTAAAAAGATTTAATAAGATTGATGAAAATCCAATGAATCGCATTGATACACCGAAAAAAGGCTCTCATTTACCAGCTGTTTTAAATGATAGTGAAGTTACTAGATTAATGAGCATTCCAAATGTTACGGATAAATATGGAATTCGTGATCGAACCATGTTAGAGGTTCTATATGCAACTGGATTAAGGGTTTCTGAATTAGTTAATTTAAAATTAGCTGATTTACATTTGGAAATGAATTTAATTCAAACCATTGGTAAAGGGGATAAAGAACGAATTGTTCCCATTGATGATGTCGCAATCAATTGGTTAAATAAGTATTTAAATGAAGTTAGGCCAGTTTTATTAAAGAAAAGGACCTCAAAATACGTATTTTTAAATGCGCATGGTTCAGGAATCAGTCGTCAAAGTGTTTGGAAAAAAATTAAGGGCTATGTGGCAGCAGCTGATATCCATAAAGATGTTACCCCACATACATTGCGACATACTTTTGCCACTCACTTATTAGAAAATGGTGCTGATTTAAGAACTGTTCAGGAATTATTAGGCCATTCTGATATTTCAACTACTCAAATCTACACCCATGTGTCGCATGAACATTTACGTCAAGAATATCGAAAATATCATCCGCGTGCTTAGAAAGGTAACTTACTATGTTATACCGATATCAAAAGGATTATGAAAAGATTGTGTTAGGGATTTTATCTTTATCACAAAATCGAAGTAATTTAGAATACCTAAAACAAGAAATTAATTGGTATTGTTCATCAGAGGGACGTTCACTCTTCATTTGGAAAGATCAGTTTAACAATTGGGCTGGTGTAATCGGAGTTGAAGAAAAGGATGATTTTGTACTATTACGTAGGATAACGTTGACTCCTGATGTAAACACGATGTTTAATGTTTTTCATGTGTTAGATAACTTACAAAAAATTTATCCTAATAAACAAATTGTAGGAACTTTAATAACTAAAAATATCATTATGAAATGGGAGCGTAATAATGAACAACGATGAAATTAAAATTCATCTGAATGATTTTGATGGTCCCCTAGAATTACTATTACATTTAATTAAGCAATCTAAAATGGATATTTATGATATTGATATCAAGGATATTACCGCTCAATATGTTGATTCTTTGAATAAGATGAAGAAACTAAATATTGAAATTGCTGGTGATTTTTTTGTGATGGCAGCTAATTTAATGAAAATTAAGTCTCAGTTATTATTAGCAGAAGAAACTGACCAAGATGATGAAGAAGATCCACGTGAAGATTTAGTTGCACAATTAATTGAATATAAAAAATATAAGCGTGCTGCTAATCAGTTAAAGCAGAAAGAACGGGAACGAAATCAGTTACATTCCCGTGAGTTATATATTAATAAAGCTGAAATTTCCATTGAAGATGGTGAATTTCAAATCAATTTACTAGAAAATGCATGGAAAAAAGTTATGCGTCGTCGATCGGTTGCAAAAGATATTCCGGTTGAAAAAATTAGTGAATGGAATTATGAAATTCCTAATCAAATTGAAATAATTAAAAACAAATTAAAAAATAGTGGCAAAAATGAAATTAACTTTTTAGATTTATTTACCAATGATGCCCCACTTGAAGAGTTAATTACTGATTTTCTAGCGTTATTAACGTTAGTTAAGCAAAAAACGATTTATGTGGTTCAACTTGGTATTTGTGATGACATTACCATAAAGGGTGTTTAGGTTATGCTGATTAACGAAATTGAAGCTTTGATTTATGTTTCCGGGGATAAAGGAATCACAATTAAAGAATTAGAAAAAATAACTACTGCTTCTAAGGCAGCAGTTAGAGAAAATGTAATTAAATTACAAACGGAATATAATAAACGAAAATCAGCTTTAGAAATTTTACAAAATGGAGATTCATTTCAGTTAGTAACTAGAATTGAATATGATAATTTAGTCCAAAAATACGCTAAAACGGATGAAAGTTTATTAAGTCAAGCAGCGTTAGAAACATTAACGATCGTTGCTTATAAACAACCGATGACCAGAATTACAGTAGATGAAATTCGGGGGATTAACAGTTCTGTTTCCATTCGTAATTTGTTGAACTTAGGGTTGATTGTAGAAAGCGGACAAGCAGATGAACCTGGAACTCCAGCGTTATATAAAACTACTGATCTATTTTTGAAAGCATTTGGCTTGAGTGATTTAAAACAATTACCTGAATTAGAAGAACATGATGTATTAAGTAAGGATAGAGAAGATATGTTTAATCAAAGTATCGGTTTATTAGAAAATGAGGGAAAATAATGAGTGAGAGACTGCAAAAAGTAATGGCGCATGCAGGAGTTGCTTCTCGACGAGCTTGTGAAAAGCTAATTGAGACGGGACACGTACGCGTAAATGGAAAAGTTGTGAATACTTTAGGTGTTAAGGTAGATGCTAGTGATCGCATTGAAGTTGACCATACACCAATTCAACAAGAAGAATTAGTATATTTTGTATTGAATAAACCTCGTGGAGTGATTACCTCATCTGATGATGAAAAAGATCGTAAAACTGTCTTAGATATCTTCAAACACAAAGTTGAAGAACGCATCTATCCAGTTGGACGACTTGATTATGATACTAGTGGTGTCTTATTGATGACTAACGATGGTTCATTGGATTTTAAATTGACCCATCCCAAACATCAAGTTGATAAAGTTTATGTAGCTAAGGTAGATGGAATCCCTGATGAAAAAGACATTAATCAGCTTAAAAAAGGGGTTAAATTAGAACGGAATCTTAAGAGTGCTCCTGCTGACGCCCGTGTACTTAAAAAAGTTGGGGAAGAAGAAGGAAATGCCTTAGTTGAATTAACTATTCATGAAGGTCGTAATCATGAGGTTAAGAAAATGATGAGTGCTGTTGGTCATCCAGTGGAAAAGCTTAAACGGATTTCATTTGCGGGTATTACAGCCGATGGTCTTGAAGTTGGACAATTTCGTGCTTTAAGAAAACGTGAAATCAGAGATTTGTTTGAATTAGTCAACGATTAAAAATGGATTGGCGGATGTCATGAAACTAAACGAAGAATTAGCGATTATTTTACTAAATGATAAACAACCAAGACGAAAGCGATTATTAGAGAATTTATTGGGTGGTAAAAAAACAGTTGCTACCCTTTATTGGGCTTTACGCTATCAATTACTTGGTTATTTAGGATTAGGTCGTTATTTAGATATTAGCGAATTACATTTAAGTTCATTGATAAAACAAAAATTAGTTAAAAAAACAGATGATGAATATTTATTAACTAAAACGGGAATGAATTTAAAAGCTCAATTGTTAGACAGTCAATCTCCACAATGGCAGCATAATTTTCAAAACTATAATTTAGTTAGATTTAAATATCGGTTGTTGCTATTTGTTCAAGTTATTTCTGAATTTGAACATCATGAACGAAATTATTATCCAGTTAAAGTTCCAGATGCTGAAATGAATTATGTGAAACACTATTTTAAAACTATTAATCGTGAAAATGTTGGAATTTCATTGAAAAATGAATTAGTAGAATTTTTAAATTCTTTAGATGATTCAGATGCTGATTTGTTTGCTAATGAATTGGTAGGGTATCAAAATAATGGAAAGACGTTATTTCAAATTGCTGCTGACTTAAATAAATCATTGATTGCAATTTCCTTAAGCGATTTAACTAATTTAAGCAAATTAATTAATATTGTTAGTAATCAAGAACAATCAGTGCTTAAGCCGTTATTAAATGGGTTAAATCGTACGTTAGTTAGCGAAAGCGCATTACTAACCGTTAACCAATACTTAAGCTGTCATGATTTGTCTATGGTTGCTAAACGACGTAGATTAAAAGAATCAACGATTTATGAACATCTATTGGAAGTTGCAATTTATTCTGGAATTAATAAGTTTCCGTACCAAGATTTTATTACTAAACAAATAACTGATCAGTTAACGGCAAATTTAGGCAAAAATATTGATAGTTGGAAATATGAAAGTTTATCCGATATTGATAAACAAAGACTTTCTTTTTTTCAATTTCGTCTTAGTGAAATTTATTTAACCAAATTAGAAATAGGTAAGTAATAAGATGAATGAACATAAATTATTAAAAGATAAATTTGGATTTGATGAATTTCGTCCAGGTCAATTAGAAACAATCACCGCTTTAGAAGATGGCAAAAATGTGTTATCAGTACTTCCAACTGGTGCCGGGAAAAGCTTGATTTATCAAATCTATAGTTATTTGGTTAATAAACCAATTTTGATTGTTTCCCCATTACTATCATTAATGAATGATCAAGTAGAACGAATTCGTTATCTTGGTCATGAAAAAGTAATTGCACTTAACTCTGAAAGAGATTGGAAAGAACGAAATAATATCCTATCTACGATTAATCAATATCGTTATATTTTTATCTCTCCAGAAATGCTTAATCAAAATGATGTATTGAATCAACTAGCTAGGTTAGACTTAGGATTATTTGTAATTGATGAAGCCCATTGCATTTCCAAATGGGGGGTCGACTTTAGACCAGATTATCTAAGTTTAAAAAATGATATTAAACACTTAGGCCATCCACAAGTGTTAATGTTAACCGCTACAGCTTCAAAAAAAGTTCAAAATGATATTATTAATAGACTTGGTTTAACAAATTGTGAAAGAATAATTGAATCAGTAAATCGACCTAATATTTTTTTAGGTGTTCATCAAACTGAAAATGAATTAGATAAGCAAAAGTATTTGATGGATACTTTAAAAATTTTAAAGGGGCCGGGAATTATTTACTTTTCAAGTAAACGGATGGCTAATTTGATGTCGGAAATGATTAACTCTGAGACAAATTTAAAGTCCGCACCGTATCATGCGGACTTAGGTAACGAAGACCGTTTTAAAATTCAGCATCAATTTATGGATAATGAATTGGATGTAATTTGTGCCACTAACGCTTTTGGAATGGGAATTGATAAAGCGGATATTAAGTATGTAATTCATTATCATTTACCACAAGATTTGGAAAGCTATACTCAAGAAATTGGTCGTGCTGGAAGAAATGGACAGCCTAGTATTGCTATTTTGCTCTATTCACCAGGTGATGAACAACTTACTAAGAATTTGCTGGACCATTCAATTCCAACCGAACGCGATTATGAAAATTACACCCACCGTAAATTTAATTATCTAGATGAACAAGTTAAGAGACTACTAGATTTTTATACTCATCATGGTTATTCAATTAATCAAATTAAACAGATTTTTAAAGATGATAGTAATTTGAAACTGAGGGAATTGTATAAATTGGTAGATTATATTAATTGTGACGGATGTCGTCGTAAATTTTTATTGGCTAATTTTGATGAAACTTTTAATGAACATGATGAGAAATGTTGTAACATCCAACATTCTGAAATTAAGCTAGAACCTTATAACTATGATGTTAAAAAAACTAAGATTACATCCTTGAATTGGAAAATGATTATTAATCGATTATTTTAAAAACTTTAAATGATATAATTGAAATAAATATTTATTGGAGGATTTATTTACTATGGATAAAAATGAAGACAAAAAACCCTGGGATGATTCTTTTTCAGATGACCGTGATGAACAAGGAAATCTTTCAAGAGTTAAATTAAGAAAGCAAAAGGGAAATTTTAAGCTTATTTTGGCTGTATTAATCTCAATTGTTGCGTTAATTGCAATTTTTTCCCTTGCTTTTGGAATGTCTAAACAAAGTAGCATTCAACAAACTACTAGTTCAAAAAAAGTTACTAAAAAGGCTGATAAAACTAAGCCAAAAAAAGATAAAAAAAAGACTGATAGTGAATCAGTAAAAAAGTCTAAAAAAGATAGCTCAAGTACTGCTGAAAGTAGCGATGATACAACTCAAGCTTCTCAACCTAGCCAAACAACTACCAGCCAAAGTAGTAGTGATGATAATTCATCACAAAATAACGCTAGCCAAAGTAATCAAAACACTAGTACTAATACTACTGCCAGCTCTAACAGTAGTAATAATTCATCAAACGACGCTTCAAAATACATAACTGTTAATCAAAGTGAAGGAATTTATCGTGTTGCAACTAATGCTGGAATTAGTGTTAGTCAACTACAATCTTTGAATGGATTAAATGATAATAGTGTTATTAAACCAGGCCAAACTTTGAGAATTAAATAAATATAAGGATTGATAAATAATATGCACAAAAATGGATTACAAGTAGCAATTGATGGACCCGCTTCTGCTGGAAAAAGTACCGTAGCTAAAATAGTAGCTAAAAATTTTAACTATATTTATGTTGATACTGGGGCAATGTATCGTTCAATTACGTATAAGGCTATTCAAGATGGTATTGATTTGAATGATGAAAATAAGATTGGGGATTTATTAAAAAAGACTGCAATTTCATTCACTCCAGGTAACCCAGTACAACATGTTTTTGTTGATGGTGAAGAAGTTACGGAAAAAATTAGATCAGAAAAAGTTACTAATAATGTTTCAACTGTTGCTGCCTTACCAGTTGTTAGACATGATTTGGTTAAACGTCAACAAGATATTGCCAAAGACGGTGGAGTAGTGATGGATGGACGCGATATTGGGACAACAGTCCTTCCAAATGCAGATTTAAAGGTCTTTTTAATTGCTAGTGTAAAAGAACGTGCAGAACGTCGTTATTTAGAAAATCAAAAAAATGGAATTGATGTAACTCTTGAACAACTTGAAAAAGAGATTGAACTTCGTGATTACAAAGATTCTCATCGTAAAGTATCACCTTTAGAAAAGGCGAAGGATGCCGTTGAAATTGATACAACCTCCTTGTCAATTAATCAAGTTGTGGATGAAATATCTGATTTAATTGAAGAAAAATTAAAAACAAACAAAAATTAATTAATACAACGGTGTTATTTTACTGGCATTTTGTGTTCATTTAAGATAAAATGATACTAGAGTAGTTTCAAGGAGGAAATGTTTGATGAGTGAAAATGAAAACAAACAATTATTAGATGCACTTGATAATATTAAACAAGTCAATGTAGGTGACGTTGTTAACGGTGAAATTTTAGCCGTAGATAACGATTCACAATTAATGGTAGGTATTGAAGGCGCTGGTGTTGAAGGTGTAATCCCACGCAAAGAAATTTCTGCTACTATGGAAGACAACCCAACTGATAAATACAAAGTTGGAGACGAAGTTAAAGTCGTTGTTGTCTCAAAAATCGGTGATGATAAAGAAGGTGGAAGTTACCTTCTTTCAATCCGTCGTCTCGAAGCACTTAAAGTTTGGGATGAAATTAAAGAAAAAGCTGATAAAGGTGAAAATATTAACGTTAAAGTTACCCGTCCTGTACGTGGTGGTTTAGTAGTTAACGCTGATGGTGTTCGTGGATTTATTCCAGCATCAATGATCACTGACCATTTTGTTAGTGATTTAAACCAATACAAAGGTGAAGAATTAGAAGTTAAGATTGTTGAAGTTGTACCTGAAGACAATCGTCTTATCCTTTCACACCGTGCTGTTGCTGAAAAAGATCGTAAAGAAGCAAGAGAAAAAATCATGGGTAACCTTAAAGTTGGCGATGTAGTTGAAGGTAAAGTTGCTCGTTTAACTAACTTTGGTGCATTCGTTGATCTTGGTGGAATTGATGGATTAGTTCACGTTTCTGAAATTTCTTACGATCACGTAAGCAAACCAAGTGATGTTCTTAAAGTTGGTGAAGATGTTAAAGTTAAGGTTCTTGCAATTGAACCAGAACGTGACAGAATCTCACTATCAATCAAACAATTACAACCAGGTCCTTGGGACAATATCGAAGAAAAAGCTGCCGTTGGTAGTGTATTAGACGGTACTGTTAGACGTCTTGTTGACTTTGGTGCCTTTGTTGAAGTTTTCCCAGGTGTTGAAGGTTTAGTTCACATCTCACAAATTTCACACAAGCATATTGACAAACCAAGCGATGTACTTAAATCTGGTCAAAAGATTCAAGTTAAAGTTCTTTCAGTTGATCCTGAAGAACACCGTTTAGCTTTATCAATGAAAGCCCTTGAAGAAGCTCCACAAGAAGATAACAAGAAGGCTCCTAAAAACAACGTTGACGATAACTCAACTGCAAATGCTCCTGAAGAAGAAAGTGGTTTCACTTTAGGTGATATTTTAGGAAAAGACATTGATAACGATTCAGAAGAATAGTTTTTCATAAAAAAATCCTTCATTAATTTGAAGGATTTTTTTATTTTAGAAGGAGAGGTGAATAATATGGCACAACCTACAGTTGCAATTGTTGGTCGTCCTAATGTAGGAAAATCAACAATTTTTAATAGAATTGCCGGACAAAGAATTTCAATCGTTGAAGATACTCCAGGTGTAACTCGAGATCGAATTTATTCTCATGGAGAATGGCTTGGACATAACTTCAATTTAATCGATACTGGTGGTATTGAAGTATCTGATCAACCTTTCATCAAGCAAATTACAGCACAGGCTGAAATTGCGATTGATGAAGCAGATGTTATTATTTTTATGGTTAATGGTCGTCAAGGAATCACTGATGCAGATGAACGAGTTGCACAAATTTTGTACCGTTCAAATAAACCAGTTGTTCTAGCTGTTAATAAAATTGATAACTTCGAAAGTCGTGCTGATATTTATGATTTTTATTCATTAGGATTTGGGGATCCATATCCAATTTCTGGTGCTCATGGTTTAGGATTAGGGGATATGCTTGATGAAGTTATTAAAAACTTCCCAGAAGCACCAGAAGCACCTAAAGATGACAGTATCCGCTTTAGTTTAATTGGTAGACCTAACGTTGGTAAATCATCATTGGTTAATGCCTTTTTAGGTGATAACCGTGTCATCGTTTCTGACGTTGCTGGAACTACCCGTGACGCTATTGATTCTAAATTTGTCCACGATGGACAAGAATTTACGATTGTGGATACTGCTGGTATCCGTAAACGTGGTAAAGTTTACGAAAAAACTGAAAAATACAGTGTTATGCGTGCGATGAAAGCTATTGACGAAAGTGATGTAGTTTTGGTGGTTCTTAATGCTGAAGAAGGTATTCGTGAACAAGATAAACGTGTTGCTGGATATGCTCATGAAGCTGGTCGTGGAGTTATTATTGTGGTTAATAAATGGGATGCTCTTAAAAAAGATAACCATAGTCAACAACAATTTGAAGCTGCCATTAGAGCGGAATTTCAATATTTAGCATATGCACCAATTATCTTTGTTTCCGCTAAGACTAAGCAACGTTTAGCACAATTACCTAATTTGATTGAAAAAGTTAATACGAACCATAAGAAACGGATTAGTTCATCTGCTCTTAACGAAGTTATTATGGATGCTGTGGCAATGACACCAACTCCAACAATTAAGACTCGTAAGCTTAGAATATACTACGCTACTCAAGTGGCTACTATGCCACCTGCAATTGTCTTATTTGTTAATGACCCTGAACTACTACATTTCTCATATCGTCGATACCTTGAAAATCAAATTCGTAAAAACTTTGATTTTACTGGTACGCCAATCAGAATCATTCCTAGAAGTCGTAAATAATTAGGTAATAAAAGCTTAAATATGAAAAATCGAAATTATTGAAATAATTATTACAAATAGCGTTGCAATCGCATTTTTGGTGTGATATCTTTAGATGTGAGATAGTCTTCGTATTATTTCGTAGTTCCGATACATATTTTTAGGAGCTTACAAGTTGGTATTCATATTATGAATACCTATCAGGAGGTGAATCACCCATGGCCAACAAAGCAGAACTAGTAGACGACGTTGCAAAAACAACTGGTTTAACTAAAAAAGATGCTACTGCAGCCCTAGATGCTGTATTTGAAGCAATCCAAGATCAACTTGCTAAAGGCGAACGTGTTCAATTAATCGGTTTTGGTAGTTTCGAAGTACGTCAACGTGCTGCCCGTAAAGGACGTAACCCACAAACTGGTAAGGAAATTGAAATTCCTGCAAGTAAAGTACCTGCCTTTAAACCTGGTAAAGCTTTAAAGGAAGCTGTTAAATAATTTTTGACGGTCAGAACCAGTTCGCGTATGCGGACTGGTTTTTTTGTTGGAGGGAGAATTATTATGAGTAACTCAGAAAAAGCTTTAGAAGCATTACAAAACAATGATTTAGAGAAATATCAAACTGATTTAAAAAATGCATTAGTCCAAGATGATGATGATATGCTATTTTCATTAGCAGAAGAACTTTATTCATTAGGTTTTTCTGATGATGCTTTAAAAATTTATCGTCAACTTTTAAAAAAATATCCTGATGAAGATGAGATTAGAACTTATATTGCTGATATTTTAATTGCTAAAGATGATACCGATGGTGCTTTAGCGGTACTTAATGAAATTAAGCCTGATTCATCATATTATATTAACGCTTTAATGGTCGAAGCTGATTTATATCAAACCCAAGATTTATTTGTTGTAAGTGAACACAAACTTTTAGAAGCCGAAAAATTAGCACCTGATGAACCAATTATTAAATTTGCCTTAGCTGAACTTTATTATTCAGATGGTAAATATGAAAGTGCTATTAAAATTTACCTCAATTTGATTAAACAAGGTGAATTATCAATTTCAAACGTTAACTTAGTTGAAAGACTAGGAGTATGTTATGCTCACGTTGGTAATTTTGAAAATGCAATTGGTTACCTTGAACAAATTAAACCAATTGATATGACACCTGATGTTTTATTTGAAACTGGTTTCACTTATTTACAACTTGAAAATTACAAAAAAGCTATTGAGATGTTTGAAATGCTTCGTGATTCAGATGATCAATATGCATCGCTATATATTTACCTCGGAGAAGCTTTTGAAAAAGATGATAATCCAGAAGAAGCTTTACGTACTTATCAAGAAGGTTTAGGGGTTGATGAATATAACGTCACATTGTACCTAAAAGCAGCTGATATTGCAGCTAAATTAGGTAAAATGGATCTTACCATTAAATACCTTGAAAAAGGAAATGAAGTTAATCCTGATAACATGGAAGTTGTTACTAAACTTTCAGAAATTTACGTTAAAGATGGTAAATTTGAAAAAGATGTTGATTTCTTATCATCATATCTTTCAGATAACAATCTAGTTCCACAACTATATTGGGATTTAGCTATTTCGTATGATCATTTAGATGATTTTAAACAAGCTAATGAAAATTACAAAAAAGCAGCAGTAGATTTGAATGATAATCCTGATTTCTTAAAAAATTACATTCTTTTCCTTCGTGAAAATGGTGAGATAAAAGAAACCATTGATTTATTGAAGCAATATGTTAAATTAGTTCCAGATGATGAAGAAATGGTTTACATGCTCGAAGATTTAGAATCTAGATAAATAAAATTAACAGTCTAATTTATTAGGCTGTTTTTTTAATGTATAATGATATTAATAAGCAAATGAAAGAGGGATATAAATTGAAAATTGAAAATTTGCCGTCAGAATTTATTGACGCCAGAAAAGTCCTTCAAGTAATTGAACAGAATGGATTTGAAGCATACTTTGTTGGTGGAAGTGTACGAGATACTTTACTTGGATTGTCAATTCATGATGTTGACATGGCAACTTCTGCCTATCCAGAAGAAATTAAAAAAATTTTTAAACGGACAATTGATACTGGAATTGAACATGGTACTGTTACGGTAATGTTTGACCATAAAGGATTTGAAATAACTACTTTTAGAACTGAAAGTGGCTATCAAGATTTTCGTCGTCCGGACAAAGTGACATTTATTCGCTCTTTAAAAGAGGATTTAAAACGTCGTGATTTTACGATTAATGCTTTTGCTATGAAAGAGAATGGTGAAGTAATTGATTTATTTGACGGAATGACAGATTTGCACAATCATCTAATTCGTGCAGTTGGTGATGCTAGTCAACGCTTCAATGAAGACGCTTTACGTATGATGCGTGCGGTTCGTTTTGGGAGTCAATTAAACTTCAGTATTGAAGATAAAACTTTTAATGCAATTAAAACCAATAGTCACTTATTAGAAAAAATTGCGATTGAGCGTATTAATGTTGAATTCGTTAAAATGATGCTAGGAATTGCTCCATCACGTGGTCTTCAGGAAATGCTAGATACCGATTTATTTAAGTATGTTCCATTTTTTAATCAATATATTACAGAAATTGAAGCAATTGCAAAACTAAATTTAAATGGCAAACTTGAAAATGAAATTCAAGTTTGGGCTTTATTTGCGACTGAATTAAATCTTGACCATAATCAAATTAGAAAAATGATGAAGTCTTGGAAATGCTCTAATAAAATGATTGAAGATGTTTTACATGTTGTGACAGGAATTAAAATGTTACAAAATCAGCAATTAATTCCGTTGACCATCTACCAGGTAGGTATTGATAATCTTTTAAATGCCAATCAAGTTATGGAAATTTATGATAAAGCATTTAAAGCAGATGATTTGCAAGATGCTTATCAGCAATTACCAATTAAAAATAAATCTGAGTTAAATGCTAATGGTGGCATACTGATTAAAAGTGGATTTAAACCAGGTCCCCAATTAGGTAAAGTATTAAATGATTTAGAATTGATGGTAATTAATGGTGAAATTGAAAATGATGAAGCTACATTAATTACTAAAGCCAATGAATTAGTAAAAGAAAACTGAGGTAGTCATGGTAGAAACTTTACGAGCAGAAAAATTAACAAAAACTTATGGTGAAAAAGTTCTATTTAAAGATTTAGATTTCATTATTAATGAAAACGACCGAATTGGGTTAATTGGAACTAATGGTAGTGGTAAATCATCATTACTTAATACCATCGCCGGCATTGATCATGATGTAACTGGTGAAATCATAACTTCAAAAGCATATCGAATTGGTTATTTAAAACAACATCCAGAATTACCAGAAGATATGACTGTAATGGAATCCGTATTTGCTGGGAACCAAAAAGTATTTAAGGTTATTCGTCATTATGAAGATGCATTGAATGATTATTCTAACCATCCGGATAATAAGGACTTTGAACGCCGTTATTTGGACGCTGAAGCCAAAATGAATGAAGATGATGCATGGAATACTGAAAGCCGTGTAAAGACAATTTTGACCCAATTAAAGATCAATGACATGGATCAAAAGATTGGTTCAATGTCTGGGGGTCAGCAAAAACGGGTTGGGTTAGCTCAAGTATTAATTCAATCACCAGATTTATTGTTACTTGATGAACCTACTAACCATTTGGATTTTGATTCCATTGAATGGTTGGAACAATATTTATCTAAATATAAGGGATCATTGATTGTTGTTACTCATGACCGTTATTTCTTAGATCAAGTTTCAAATCATATTTGGGAATTGTCATTTGGTGGTTTATATGAATATCCGGGTAATTATCAAGATTATGTTGCTAAAAAGGCAGAATTAGTTGATGAACAATTAGCTACTAGTCATAAAGAACAGCAATTATATAAACAAGAACTTAAATGGATGAAAGCTGGGGCAAAAGCCCGTTCAACCAAGCAAAATGCTCGTATTGAACGTTTCAACCAACTTGAAGACAAAGTTAAAGAAGGTACACCAGTCGATGGTGAACTTGATATTGCTATGGGGCAACAAAGACTTGGTAAAAAAGTTATTGAGATTAACCATGTTGATCTCGAAATTGCAAACAATCCAATCTTAAAAGATTTCAGTTTATTAATTCAAAATGGTCAACGAATTGGAATCAGTGGTGAAAATGGGGCCGGGAAATCATCTCTATTAAATGCTATTGCTGGAATTTTACCAATTCAAGGTGGATCAATTGAAATTGGTGAAACCGTTAAAATGGCCTATTATACGCAACAAATGGAACCAATCCCAGATGATAAACGGGTAATTAGCTATTTAACTGATATTGGTCAAAATGTCGTTGATGCTGATGGAAATAAGATTAGTGTTACTAATTTGTTGGAACAATTCCTATTTCCAAAGTTCATGCATGGAACTTTGATTCGTAAATTATCAGGTGGAGAAAAACGGCGTCTTTATTTGCTTAAGTTATTGATGGAACAACCAAACGTCTTACTTTTAGATGAACCAACTAATAACCTTGATATTGCGACATTAACTGTTCTTGAAGATTACATCAAGCACTTCAATGGAACTACCATTACCGTTTCCCATGATCGTTACTTCTTGGATAAAGTAGCCGACCGACTCTTAATCTTTGACGGAAACGCCAAAATTGAAAGATATACTGGTATTTTTACCGATTATCTTAAGAGTAAAAAAGAAGACGCACACCCAGCTGAAAACAATCATAAGAAAGCAAGTAAAACAGTAGAAGTTAAGCCAGTCGAGAAGAAAGAAAAGACCAAACTTACCTATGCAGAAAAGCTTGAATATGATGGCATTGAAGCTAAAATTGAAAAGAATGAAAATGAAATTGCTGAAGTTTCTGCAGATATGCAAAATTATGGCGATGACTACAACAAATTAGCTGAATTACAACGTAAATTAGATGATTTAAATAAAGAATCAGATGAATTAGTTGCACGTTGGGAATATTTAAGTGAGTTTGCTGAATAAAAATTAGGAGTAATTTATGTTAGAAGATGCATATTTAAACGAGTTAAGATTTATCCTAGAAAATGGTCACAAAAAAGATGATCGTACAGGAACAGGAACTATTAGTTATTTTGGTCAACAAATGCGGTTTGACTTATCAAAGGGTTTTCCATTGTTAACTACGAAAGCAGTTCCTTTTAGATTAATTAAAAGCGAACTATTATGGTTCTTACGTGGTGACACTAACATTCGTTATTTACTTGAAAATAATAATCATATTTGGGATGAATGGGCTTTTGAAAAATGGGTTAATTCTGATGAATATACTGGTCCTGATATGACCAACTTTGGATTAAGATCACAAGAAGACCCTGAATTTAAGAAAGTTTATTTAGAACAAAAGAAAATATTCTGTCAAATGATTCTCGATGATGATGAATTTGCCAAAAAATTTGGTGAATTAGGTAACGTATACGGAGCTCAATGGAGACATTGGGAAGGTCCAGATGGTAAAGTTATTGACCAAATCAAAAAGGTAATTAACACCATTAAAACTAATCCAGATTCACGTCGTATGATTGTTTCCGCATGGAATCCAGCTGATGTTGATGATGTCGCATTGCCACCTTGTCATTCATTATTCCAATTTTACGTAAATGACGGTAAATTGAGTTGTCAATTATACCAACGTAGCGCCGATATGTTCTTAGGTGTGCCATTTAATATTGCTAGTTATGCATTATTAACTAGTTTAATTGCTAAAGAATGTGGTCTAGAACCAGGTGATTTTGTGCATACTTTAGGTGATGCTCATATCTACTTAAACCTTGTGGACCAAGTTAAAGAACAACTAACTAGAAAACCATATAAAGCGCCTAAATTGTGGCTAAATCCTGACAAAAATAGTATTTTTGATTATGATATGGATGATATTAAAGTTGAAGACTATAAACATCACAGCCGCATTAAAGGTGCCGTAGCTGTTTAGTGAGGAGTTAACATGTTAGCATTTATTTGGGCAGAATCTGCCAATAGAGTAATTGGAAAAGATGGACATCTTCCATGGCATATTGCCGACGATATGCAGTTTTTCAAAAAAACGACACTTAATCACCAAGTTGTCTGTGGCTATACTACCTTTGAAAGTTTTGGTGGTCGTCCATTGCTAAAGCGAAAAAATTTAGTAATTACTCATCGGAATGCATCGCAATTCCCTGAAAATGTCACAATTTTTAATTCAAAAGATGAATTCTTGCAATATGCAAATAAATTCCAAGATGAGTTGATTTTTGTGATTGGTGGAAGAGCCATCTATCAAGAACTTTTGCCATATACCGAATATTTGTATCGTACAAAGATTGATGTTGACGTTGAAGGTGATACTAAAATGATTGACATTGATTACTCTGATTTTATTTTGATGGAAGAAATTCCAGGCGAAAAGAATGAGGAATTTCCACATCAATTTGAAATTTACCAAAGAAAAATTAAACGAGAAGGCTAACTAATGAGAAAAAGTTTTTATGAATATTTGATGACCGAAAGAAATCCTGATGGTCATGATGAAATATCTCAATTTGCCAACAATGCTTTTTTTGATACTCAGTTTCCAAAACATGAAGATGATTTTGAATTAATTTCAAAATATCTTGAAGAAAATGCGGGGTATCTACCTAGTATGACGATTTTTGATGAAGCGTGGCAAAAATATTTAGCTTATTTAGATTAAGGGAGAAATTATGAAAAGTAATATCCAATGGTTCCCCGGGCATATGGCTAAAGCCATTCGTCAATTTGAAGAAAATATTAAATTAGTTGATATTGTTTTTGAATTAGTTGATGCTCGAATTCCATATACTTCAATCAACCCAGAGGTCAAACGAATCAGTCGTAACAAGCCCCGTTTGATGATTTTAACTAAATCAGATTTAGCTGATCCTGTCATGACTAGAAAATGGATTGAATACTTTAAATCGCAAGGTATCAGAGCAATCGCAGTTGATTCTAAAGTTAATGGGGTTCGTAAAAAAATCGAAAACATTGCTGATGGAATTTTAAAGGATTACCTTGATTCAAAAAATGATAAGGGTTTTTCTCGCAAAGCTTTAAAAGCTATTTGTGTTGGTGTACCAAACGTAGGTAAGTCAACTTTACTTAATCAGTTAGTAAGTAAGCGAGCTGCTCAAGTTGGAAATCGTCCTGGTGTTACCAAGGGACAGCAATGGCTTACTGCTAATAGTAAGTTAGTGTTACTAGATACTCCTGGTATTTTGTGGCCTAAGTTTCAATCACAAGAAATTGCTGAAAAATTAGCTTTAACTGGAGCAATCCGTGAAAGTTCATTCCATAGTGATGATGTTGCACTATATGCGTTAGACTTTTTCAAACAAACTCATCGTGAAGAGTTAAGTAAACGTTATCGGTTAACTGAGGAAGATTATGAATTGAGTAACCCAGACTTGTTACTTAAAATCACTGCTAACTTAGGAATGCGTGATGATTATGAACGTGCATCAGAACGAATTATTAACGATGTTCGTAAAGGAAAATTAGGCCGTTATACTCTTGACACACCAGATCAAATTGAAGTTGAGGGTGAATAGCTTTGACTATTAAAGAAATTAAAGAATCATTTATGCGAGTTCATGAAATACAGGACCCGCTTTTTGATTTGTATAAAGATGATGAACGTAAGGGTGTTCAAATCATCATCAAACAAACGAAAAAAAGACTAGCACATCAACAAGAATTGAAAGATGCTTTTGCTAAAAGATTCAATATTGAACGTGAGTTTTGGAATCAAGGATTGAATCAGATTGCTGGGATTGATGAAGTTGGTCGTGGACCATTAGCTGGACCAGTTGTGGCGGCAGCAGTAATTTTACCGCATGATTTTAAATTGCTAGAGGTTAATGATTCTAAGCAATTAACTGATAAAAAACGACGAGAATTAGTTAATGTAATCAAAGAAAAAGCGATTAGTTATGCGTATGCAGTGATTGATAACCACGTAATTGATGATGTAAATATTTATCAAGCTACTAGAATTGCCATGAAGCAAGCAGTTTTGAGTTTAACTGTTCAACCTCAACAATTAATGATTGATGCAATGGATGTTGATATGGATATTCCACAATTGAAATTAATTAAAGGTGATGCTAAATCCAATTCAATTGCGGCGGCTAGTATTTTAGCTAAAGTAACTCGTGATGATTTAATGATTAAATACAACCAACAATATCCGGAATATGATTTTTGTCATAATGATGGATACGGGACTAAAAAACATTTAGAAGCTTTGAAAAAGTATGGGGCAACTCCAATCCACCGGAAAACTTTTGCACCAGTCCGAGATTTAACTAAAAATTAGTTTAATTACGTATTTATCCAAAAATGGAGAAATTTATTATGGATAAAAGAAGTTTATTATTACGAATTAAATTATGTCCCGGAATCGGACTCAAAGGTGAGTATTTAGCATATTGTTGGTTAGAAACTCAGGATATTAATACATTAGATATTGAAGAAGTCCAAGCAATGATCATTAATCTACTTCGTGATAATCATTTAAATTATAAAAAATTTGCAGTTTCTTTTTTGAGTCGAGAAATTAACATTTTAGTGAATCAGGCTATGAATCAGAATTGGATTACAATTTGTGATAATATCTATCCAACTCAACTAAAAGAAATGTATTTACCGCCGATTGTTTTATTTTACGCTGGTAATTTAAAGCTGTTAGAAGCAAATAATTTGTTGGGAGTAGTGGGATCCCGAAAATGTTCTAAATATGCAGTTCAAGCAATGAAAAAAATTTTTAGCCAACAAGTTGTTGATAGTTTCGTAATCGTGTCT